>ONFU01000062.1 GCA_900317165.1 uncultured Erysipelotrichaceae bacterium | reverse complement strand
AATACCAAATTCATCGAATCCGCCAAAGAGGTTATTTCCGTTTCGTAATCCTTTCTTCCAAAAAGGAGGCTTGAGGTCAACCCTTTCGCGGATGGAACAAGCCCATTGAGAAACCCGTTCTCGAGCGCTTTGAGCCTTAACGGATTTTCGAAGCTTGCGGAAATCGAAGAGGCATTGATTTGATAACGGACTCCCAAACTTGCTAGATAACGCCCAAAATCGAACCTGGATTCGTAGAACGCCCCTTGGTAAGCGGAAGTCTTCCCGTTAATTGTAAGGATGTCCCCAACTTCGCGGATATTGTCCTTTTCGTAAACGTAATATCTGCGGAAATTGCTAAAGAGGACAAAATAATTATCACTGCTTCTTATAACGATACCGGAAAATACGCTTTTTCCTTCGATTGGAAGGGCGATTATCCCAAGGAGAAAACTTATCGTATAAGCAAGAAGAAAAGGAAAAACCTGCTTCTTTTTAATAGACAGCACCATAAACAGAAAGGAAGGGACGAGTTGGCACACAACACCTAAATAATCATTAACCGCAATTAGGAATCCAAGTTGTATGCCCGAGCAAAGCCCTAGAAGCAGGAAGAGGGCTTTCATGAGTCTAAATCATTACGCTCCAGGAGATCTTAAAGTGATCTTGTTGCGAATGGCCAAATAGGTGGCTTGGCCAATTCCCGGAACGTCCTTAACCATCTCCAAAGCCTGGAAAACGGTTGTCGCGCGGAAAGAAACCACGGCCTGGCATAAGGCGTTAGATAAACCCGCCACCTCATGGAGGGTGTCGATATCCGCCGAATTGATGTCGCATTTGACGATTGGGTCCTTCGCGCATGTATCCTCGTTATCGTAAATTGGGGCGATGTAATAAGATTTATCAGCTGGGCGAAGGGTGAAGGTGACATCATAAGAAAGGTAATCCGCGTTAACGGTTGCCCCCGCCGCGGCGATGATGAGATCGTCCATTGTGGAATCCACGGGCAAGACATAGGTCCCTGGGCGGTTGACCGCTCCGGAAATGGTATAAGACGCCGTATTCTTTTCGTTGACCACGCTAGACATCGCATCATTGCTTGCCTCATACGAAGAGGAAACGAAGCTGAAGCCGATTAAGCCAACTAGAGTCAAGACGACCACGATGATGATAGTTTTCATTTTTTTACCTCCTAAAGTATCGCGGGCATTTTTTTGCCTCTACTAACTAATAGTGGTAAAAATCGAAATTTGGCTCAAATTTTTGAAAAGTTTTTTAAAGAAAAAGAAAAAGGCCCGATTTAATCGAGCCAATTTTTTTAAGAAATCTTTAGCCTCTTTCTGCGGACAAGATCTTGATGTCGTAGGAATCGATGGCTTCGACCGTGACGGTATCGCCGGCGCTATGACCGATGAGGGCACGTCCGATTGGGGATTCGTTGGAAACGGAAGGAACTTCGGCAAGAGGATCGGCACCGACCGAACCGACGATGCGGACGGTGATGGTATCCTTGGTTCCCTTCTCCTGATATTTGACGATATAGCCGATGGTGATTTTGCCCTTGGCCTCGGTGATATCGCTTTCTTCGTAATCAATGGCGTTATCAAGGATATCGTCTATTTCCCTTAGGCGGCTTTCGATTCTGGTAAGGTGATCCTTAGCGGCATCGTAGTCAGCGTTTTCGGAAAGGTCGCCTTGGCTGCGGGCGAGGGTCAATTCGTTAAGTGTTTCGGGACGTTCGACGTCAAGAATGTGGCGGCGTTCCTTTTGTAGATTTTCTCTTTCGATTTTGGTAAGGACTTTTCTATTGTCGGCCATGTTGTTTCTCCTTTTTGCGGTCAATAGTATAGATGTTTGGGGGTTGTGAAACAAGTTTCACATTCGTTTTTGCCCCTCTTTATTTGATGGAAGCGATTTTTGGGTCCTGCTGATAGGCTTCGAAAACCTCTTCCGCTTCCTCGAATTCCTCTTCGCTTGGGGTTTCCAAGGATTCCCCGTCGGAAGAGCAAAGGACGAAAACCTCGTCCTCCTCCTCGAGGCGGTAGACGAAATAATAATCCTTTCCCCTTTCGTCGTTATGGTAATAGAAAAGGATCTTCAAGAGTTCTTCGGTGCCGTCTTCGGCGGTGACGATCAAATCGTTATCATCTTTGATTTCGAGCATTTTGTTTCCTCCTGGAAGATTATAGCTTCTCGCGTAACAGTTTGACCACCTCTTGGAAGGAGGTTAGGTCTTTGGCGCTGCCGCTAGCCATTTCGGGACGGCCTCCGCCGTTACCGCCAAGAAGCGGAGCAGCGAGCTTCATCGCTTCTCCTGCCTTGATCTTGGCTAAGGCCTTGCCGTTAGCAAAGCAAAGAAGGACGCCATTACTTCCTGCAAGGAAAATCAGATAATCGGCGTAACGGCTCTTGATGGAATCGCCAAGTTTGAGGAGTTCATCGCGTCCGCCTTCGACTTTCTTAGCTAAATAGGCGACGCCATCTATTTCCTCGATTTCGTTAAGAAGGGATTCGGCTTCGCTGGAAGCAAGTTTCTCCTTCAAGGAATCGATTTGTTTGCGCAAAGCGGAATTCTCTTCCTTCAAAGAGGATAAAGAGGACGGAATGAGGGTATCGATCGCCCCACCTAATCCTTCTTTGACGCTTTCGAGAACCTCTTTCTTGCCGGAAAGATAGGAATAGGCCCCTAAGCTCGTCCTTGCTTCGATACGGCGTGTTCCACTAGAAACGGCGCCTTCCGAAACGATGACGAAGGCCCCGATATCGGAAGAATTCCTAACATGGGTTCCTCCGCAGAACTCGCGGGAATATTCCCCGAATTCGACGACGCGGACGGTATCTCCGTATTTTTCGGAGAATTCCATTTCGGCCCCGCGGGTTTTGGCTTCTTCAAAAGGCAAAACCTCGGTCACTTCTTCGATTCCTTCGGCGATTTTTTCGTTAACCTCTTTTTCGATATCCGCGAGTTCCTCTTTTGTTAATTTACGGAGGAATGAGAAATCGAAACGAAGGTAGGAGGAATTGACGAAGCTACCTTTTTGATCGACGTGCTCCTTCAAAACGTTAGATAAGGCGGCATGGAGAAGATGGGTCGCCGAATGGTTCCTCGCGGTGAGGGCGCGCTTGCTTCTATCGACGATCTGGGTAAGTTCATCGCCGACATGAAGCGATCCATAGGAAAGATGGACGTGGATCAAATGCTGGCCGGCCGGGGCTTTGGAGACCCCAAGGACCTCGCCATAGGTCGAGGATGATTCGATATGGCCTTCATCCGAAACCTGTCCACCGGATTCGGCATAGAAGGGGGTGACTTCAAAGGCCACTTCACCTTCTTCTTCGATGGAATCGGCCTTATTGCCATCGATGAATAATCCGATGACTTTGCTCTTCACCTCGGTTTTCTCATAGGTGAATTCGGAAGGGACGTTAAATTCGAGGAGGTCTTTGCTTTGTTTGTGGAAGGATTCGATTTGGCCCCTGGCGTTCCTTGCCCTTTCCTTTTGCTCCGCCATGCACTTGTTGAAACCCTCGATATCGATGGCGACGCCGTTTTCCTCGGCGATTTCCTTGCTCATATCAAGAGGGAAGCCGAATGTATCGTAGAGCTTGAAGGCGCTTGGGCCGTCTAACTCCTTCTTGCCTTTGATCATTTCCAAAAGCAAGGCTTCGCCAGAAGAAAGGGTCTTGAGGAACTTCTCTTCCTCGGCCTTGATCATTTTGGAAACGAAATCGACTTTCGCGGTGATTTCTGGATAGAAATCCTCGTACATCTTGGCAACGATTCCGACTAAATCGTAGATAAAGGGCTTCTCGATGCCGAGTTTTCTGCCATAGCGCATGGCGCGCCTTATGATGCGGCGGAGGACATAGCCTCTTCCTTCGTTAGAGAAATAAGCCCCATCGCTAAGAGCGAAGGTCAGGCATCTTGCGTGATCTGCGATTACGCGGTAAGGAAGGAGATTCTCCCCTTCATAAGGCTTATTGGCAAGAGCTTTGGTCGCTTCGATTAACGGCATGAAAAGGTCGGTCTCGAAGTTGGTCGGGGTGCCTTGAAGAATGCAGGCGATCCTCTCTAATCCTGAGCCCGTATCGATGTTTTTGGAAGGAAGTTCCTTATAATCCTTCCTCGCTACTCCGGCGACTGAATTAAACTGGGAGAAGACGATGTTCCAGATTTCGATATAACGGTCGTTATCCATGTCTTCACGAAGAAGCTTTTCGCCTAGATGGTCTGGATCGTATTCCTCCCCTCTATCGAAGAACATCTCGGTGTCAGGTCCGCAGGGTCCTTCGCCGATTTCCCAGAAGTTGCCTTCTAAGGGAATCAGATGGCTTTCGGGAACGCCGCACTTCTTCCATAGTTCGAAGGTATCCTTATCCATTGGGTTATAGGTGAAATAAAGCTTTTCGACGGGGATTCCAAAGCCGGTCTCCTCATTGGTTAAAAGCTCATAGGCCCAGGGGATGACTTCGTTACGGAAATAATCGCCGATGGAGAAATTGCCAAGCATCTCAAAGAAGGTATGATGCCTTGCCGTATGGCCGACGTTTTCGATGTCGTTGGTCCTGATCGATTTTTGGACGTTGACGATCCTTCTGGAAGGTGGAATCTCCGAACCATCGAAATATTTCTTTAATCCGGTGACCCCGGCGTTGACCCAAAGAAGGCTCTTGTCGCCTTGGGGAATCAAATTGACGCCCGGAAGCCATTTATGGCCTTTGGACTCAAAGAAAGAAATCCATTTTCTGCGGATTTCGGCTCCTGTTAGTCTTTTCATGTTCTTTACCTCAAAAAAATAAAACACCCCCATCGAAGGAACGCGGGTGAGGCGCGGTACCATCCTTCTTCACCTTTTAGGGTGCTCTTTCTTTCCTATTAACGCTAGGGACGGCGGCATTACCCGCATAAGGGGGAGTGGCAAGTTCCCGATTTCGTCATTATCTTACTCTAGCCTTCCTATTATAGGAAGAGGGAAAAATCAGGCGATGTCGACCACTTTGCTCGCGAATAGGGGAAACCCATCCTTGAGGGAGATCGCGTAGAATGGGCGGTTGACGTTGAGGTAGACGATCTCATGTTCGACCCCGGCGGCGGCACCGGATTCGGCGATCACGGTGATCGATTCGCCGGAGACCCCATAACGGTTGAATTCGAAGTCGGTGTTTTGCAAGACCGCATCGATCTTGAGGTCGTTCCTCGTGTCCGCGGTCAAAAGCTTGTCGTAGAAGACCTCGTTGCCCTTCATCTTGGCACGAAGAGGCGCGGTCAGATCGATGTTTTCGCTCATAACATGGAAGAATGGGACATAGCCGATCGCATAGACCGAGGTCCGCTTCTCGGAGAATTTGGCGAAGGCCTCATAGGCGGAGACCTCATTGATATCAACGCCATCTTTGGGTAAGACGATCGCGAGGTCGGTCCTCTCGATGGAGACCTTGAAGACCTCGTACTTCTCCTCGCTTAGATATGGGGTGTATAAGGGAAAGAATTCGTTACCAAAGGGCATAGCGTCGACTTTCTTTAGTTTGAACTTCTTCTTCGCGGTGTTTAGTCCGCCGGGGACATAATCCTTCATCCTGAATCCGCCATAGGTGAGGACGGCGTCGCCATTAAGGCGGGGATCCGGTACGGGGATCGTGAACTTCAATAGGTCATGGAAAAGCTTGTTCGCATCGGCATAATAGGAGGATAGGCTCGATTCGATGGTCGAGACGTAATCGGAAGCGAAGGATTGTCTCTTCGCCTGGTCGAAACGGTACTTCGATCCCACGGTTTGATGGGCAACGACCGCCTCGAATTCGCAATATTGCTGGCTTTTGTACTTATCCTTGCTATCCATGTTGGAGGCATATTCAAAGTTCCAAGCGGTCAATAGGTTCTTGAGGTCATTGATGGCCTCATCCTGCAATCCGAAGGAGGCGTAGGGGAAGTTTTTGGAAACGCTGGCGAGGCCCGCGACCGCAAGAAGATAGGAGGCTGGCGAGACCGAGACGTTGCCTGGGGCGTTATCGAGGATTCCACCGACGTCTTCGAAGGCATGGAGGCCCAAACGATCGACGTCTTCGGCTTCAAGGCGTTGGACGGAGGTTGCGCGGGGAAGGTTATAGACGAAATTGCCGCCTTCTGCGGGGTTCGAGGCGCTCGAAATCGGATCGCCGGCGCAAGAGGAAAGAGCCAAGGCGCCGAATAAGATGGTTTGGAATCTCTTCATAAGTATACCTTCCTTAAGGAAATCATAGGTCGATTCGCTTTCCTTGTCTATATATGGCATCGATGATACCACCCCCAAGCATGCGCTCACCTTGATAAATGGCGGCGAT
>ONFU01000059.1 GCA_900317165.1 uncultured Erysipelotrichaceae bacterium | reverse complement strand
TGATACCGAGCTTGAACGCGCCCTCAAAAACGAGGAGCTCATCATCTATTACCAGGCCAAATATTCCCTTAAGACCAATTCCTATTATGGGGCGGAGGCGCTTCTAAGATGGAAACATCCTAAACGCGGTCTTCTTCCGCCTGCGGTCTTCATCCCCTATTGCGAAAACTCCGGTAAGATCGTCGAAATCGATAGATACGTCTATGAGCACGTCTGCCGCGATATAGCCGCTTGGAAGGCTGAGGGGCAAAGGAAGCTCATCATTTCCGTCAACCTTTCGAGAAGGTCAGTTTATGACCCGGGGTTGCTTGAATTCCTCGAATCGACGATCAAGGCTAATGGCGTCGATCCGGCATCCTTGGATATCGAGCTTACCGAATCCCTTGCCGCGACCAACCTCACCTTTATCGGCGATATCATCAGGCGTATCAAGAAATTAGGCTGTGAGACCTCCATCGATGACTTCGGCGTCGGTTATTCGTCTTTGTCCTCCTTGAAGAACATCTCCTTCGATATCCTTAAGATCGATAAATCCTTCGTCGATGACATCGAAATCGATAGGAAGGCCGTCTCGATGATCACCTCGATCATCCATATGGCCCACGATTTCGGCATGAGCGTCATCGCTGAAGGCGTCGAAACCAAGGCCCAAAACGATATCCTCTACAGCCTTGGCCTAGACTCCATCCAAGGTTATTACTACTCCCGTCCTAGCGATAAGGCCCATTTCGATGCCCTCCTCGCGGACAACCCATTCGAGAAGGAAGGAGGTGCCCTATGATCCTCGTTATAGGCGAAGACGAAGACGCGATCCTTTATTTTAGGACCCGTGCGGAAATCTCCCTCACCAGAAAAATCACCGAAGGCCCAACGATCTACCAAGGCTCGCTTGGACCTGAGAACATCGCTTTCGCGGCCGTGGGGCCTAGCGCTTTGCTAGCGGCCATCCAAGTCGACGCCCTTATCCGCGAGCTAAGTCCTTATCTAGTCGTCTCCATCGGTGGGGCGGCCAGTTTGAACGATACCTTAAAGCAAGGCGATATCTTTATCGCGGACCGTATTTATCAGCATGGCATCGATTATACCGATGACGGAGAGTCAGAATACGGACAAATCCCAGGAAGAGCGGCCTTCTTCTCCTCTTCCACCTCCTTAAACGGTTCCGCCGAAACGGCGGCTTACGCTAACGGCGGACGCTATATCGAAAGGGGATATCTCCTTTCTAGCGACCATTCCTTCACCAAGAAGGAGGATTTCGAGGCCTTGAAGAAAAGGCATTACGCCTCGACCACGAGGCTATCGGCCTTTGACCATATCGGAGGGGGCATAGCTCTTGCCTGCTCGCTCCATGAATGTTCCCTCCTAACCATTAGGATCATCTCCTATGTGGCCGGGAACGAAGAGGAAGCCTTAATAAACATAAAACCGACCTCGCCCATTCGCGTGGTAACCTCGTCTTCTTTAGAAGGGTCGAGCTTCTTTCCTTCATCGCGAATATCACTTTGTTCATCGGAGGGTCAGTCTGCCTTGGGATATCCTTCTTCATTGCGGAAATGAAGATCCTTAGATATGTGGCGATCATCTTCTTCGTCTTCTTCTTCGCGACGGCAATCACCCGTTATGTCTTCGAAAGAAGGCTCGTCAAGGAAATCGATATGACTGGGGATGCCATCTCCGAGCAACTTAATTCCTACGCGAAAGGAACATTCGCCTTCGAAAGGCGTAGGCTCCATTCCAATTTGACGAGGAACCTCCTCGCTAGGTTCAACGATTCCCTCACCTCCTTCTCCGCGATTTTGGCCAAGGGTCTAAGCAAAGAGGAGGAGGAAAAGAAAAACGCGATCGCGAGATTCCTCAATAAGGAGGAATTCGAAGGACTGCTTCCTGAAAGGGTTTTGAATAACCTCTCCTATAGAAGCTCCCTCATCGCGATTTCGATCGTCTCAAAGCAAGAAGAAGTCCCTGAGGAAATCGTCAACTCCCTTTACGAGGAACTCCGTTTGAGGAATCCATCCTCGATGATTGGAAGATACGATACCCGTACCATCCTTATCTATATCGACGAGGTTACTGACTTCATCTCCTTCCAAAATACCTGGGAAGGGTTCGTCTCGGGCTTTGCGATTACGGTTCCCAAGAAGAATTCCGAGCGAATTGAGGTATATGGTATCTCCCTTTCCGCGAGCATCTATCCCTTCGTCGCCCTTCCTTCCCTTATCTCCCATACGATTGAGAACCTCCATAAGGGCAGGGCCTGCATCATCTCTTTCGGCGATGGGAAGATCTATTCCCCAACCCTCCAAAACGAATCCACGAGGCGCATCGTCGCCCTTGCTAATATCGAACTCCTCAACGTGAGGTTGCTTAAGGCCAAGAATTACGAGGAACAGATGTCGGTTTTGAATGACATCATCCGTTTCTATGGCACGCTCATCGGGTTCAATGTCGGAGGCATCTACATCAAAGACCAAAGAACCGCCTATTTCGATTACCTTCTTGAAAGGGGTAAGACGGGCGTGAAGGGGTTGACCGCCTTTGGAACCCATATCAACCAAGACGTGATGAAGCCCTTCATCGACGCGGGCTTCCTCGATTTCCCCTTCTTCTCCAATAACGCGAAGGGCGTAAGGGGACCTTTGGCCAACGCGATGCGTTCCCTTTCTTTCAATTCCCTCTTCCTCGTCCCGATAGTTTGGCAAAATACGGTATACGGGTTGCTTTATTTCTTCGCGGAGGAGAAGATCGAGATGCCACTTCTTTACCGTGAGAAGCTCAATGAACTCGCCCCGATTTTGACTTCCGCGATCTTATCGATCCAAATGCAGGAGCAATTCGCCGGTCAACTATCGATCCTCAATACCTTGGCGAGCAAAACCCATAAATACATGTATACGGTCGAAAAGGAGAATTACGTCATCCTCAACGCGACCGAATCCCTTTCCTCCAAGGTTCCGGAAGCTAAGCCTGGTGCGGTTTGCTATAAGGCCTTATTCGGCAGGGATGAACCCTGTGTCAATTGTCCATTGTCTTCGGGGGCTGGCAAAGTCATCGTCTCGAGTTTAGGCCATAACGAACTCACCCGTTCGGTCCTCACCGATAGGACGAGCGGCTTCCTTCCTGGAGCGACCATCTTGATGGAAGAAGAGACCTCCACCTCCTCCCTCTCCTCCAACTCGCTTCTTGACAAGACCTTGCAGATCCGTAACGCGAAGGCTTTCGCGATGGATCTTAACCGCGACATCAGGGTCAATATGCGCGGCTATATGTTCGCCTTCCGTTTAATCAACAAAGACGACATCATCAAAGACGCGGTCGAGGCCTCCTTCTCCGCGAGCGGGCTTATGTCCTCCATCACGCGCGAACTTATATCCTATGGCTATGAAGGCATGCTTTACCTCTATGATGGATTAACCTTCGTCATGAAGCTTTCCGGTAGCCGTTCGAAGACCGACCTTTATGCCCTTATCGAAGAGATCATGGGCAACATCAAAGGCCCCCTATATGTCGGCAACACCTCCTTCTCCCCAAAATACGCCTGCTCCCTTGTCTCCTATCCTAACGAAGCCGGGAATAGCTTTGAGGCTATGGCCCTTATCAAGAGCGAGCTCGCTAGAAGCGAAGAGCTTGGCGTTGGCAGGGTCACCGAGGTCGGTAGAAGCCATGCCCGTGGCGCGCTGCGCGAAGACTACATCCTCGACCTCATCCGCCTATCGACCCGTACAAGGAGAACGAACCTCTCGATCGACCCAATCGTCTCTATCGATAAGGGCAATATCGAAGGGGCCTATATCTCCCCAACCTTCAAGGGCGATTCCGGCGAACGTATCCATACTAGGGAATGGAGCAAAGTCGCGGAGGAAGCCTCGCTTAACGCGGACATCGATTTCACGACTTTGTCCACTCTTGGCGAGTATTTCACCTCCAACAAGGAATCGACCTTCACGATCAACCGCAACATCCGCTTCATCTTTCAAGTATCCGGGGCGACCGTCCTCCATTCGGAGTTCGTCTCCCGTCTTACCGGGTTCCTCAATGACTATAGGTTCTATCCGGGAACGATCGCGATCGCGGTCACCGCGAGCTTCGTCGAGGAAAATAGCGACCTCATGTCGAGAATCATCTCGAGCTTTAGAAGCGGCGATGTCTCCTGGTGGCTCGTTTCCTATAAGGCGGCCTCGCACCTTACGGCCCAAATGATCAAGAAGATCGGCTTCAATTACATCAAATTCTCCGAGGATATGGTCTATGACGCGCGTAGCAGCGAATCCGAAACGACCGCCTTTATCAGAAGGGTCGCGGAATTCGCCGAAAACGGCTTCACCATCGCCTGCAACGGAATCGGGTCGGAGGAACTCCGCCTCTTCCTCAAGGGGCTTGAGGTCTCATATGGCCAAGGCGACCTTTATGGCACGAGGCTATCGGAAGCCGATTACATCGCCGAACTTAGCTACGACAACAAATAAAAACGCATACCGTTTCCTAAAATATAGGGAAACGTTATCAAAAATGGGCAAACGCGCGGTTGCCCATTTTCGTATATAGGAGGTTCGATTAACGATTAATCAAATTCACTCGCGGATTGGGGGGTGGAGGTTTTCTCCTCTGTAATTAATCCACCGTGCTTTTTGATCTCCCTGATCTCCGCGCCTTTCTTGCTTTGGGAGCCTTCGATGCGGGTTAAGGAAAGGGAGAGGGTCGAATCCACTTCATTCATCGAGCGAAGATAGGATCCTCCGACAAGGGCGGAAGAGCCAAGAAGGGCGATGGCGAAGAAGATGGAGGCCACGACCGCGGGGCGGAACGAGCGCTTCTTCACCGAAAGGAATTCGCGTCTAGTGGAGAGATCTTCGAATAGCATCTCGGCGGCGGTTACGCCTAGGGCTTTGCAGAAATGATAGAAGACGGTTAAGGAGGGAATCGATTTCCCGGCTTCGTAATTCTTCAAACTGCGGGAAGAGATGAGGGAAAGGGCCGCGAGGGTCTTTTGGCTCATCTTCCTGGCGTTGCGGACCAAGACGAGGTTGGTGGCGAATAGATTCGGATCGAAATCGTTATGGTCGGCGAAATCGTTGTTCTTGCTATCGACTCCGATAAGGAAGGAATCGACGTCAAGTTCAAGGAAGCGGGCCGCATAGATCAAAGAGCCGAGATCCATCTCGGAGGCTCCGGATTCATATTTGGCGACCGTCTGCACCGAATAATGCAAAAAGGAAGCGAATTCGCTTTGGGAACGGCCTAGGGCCCTTCTTTTGTTGACCATGTTCTCGCAATATAGGTTCATATTTCTATTTTAAACCATAAATTATGGTTTTCAATGGTAATCGACGTCGTTGCCCGACATATTGATGGTGGAATCACCCCTTGATAGGATGGCGTCGAATCTAGCGGAATGCTCGACGAGGTCCCCATTAAGGAGATCGGTCAACATCCACATGGCCCTCTTGCCGACCTCGTTAAGGTCGATATTGAAGCAAGTGAGAGCGGGACGGGTAATGCGGGCATATTTGGTTCCAACAAGGGAGAGGACCTCGACATCCGCTGGGACGGAAAGCCCGGAGTCGGTCGCGGCGTTCATAACGGCCGCGGCGATGGAATCGCGGTAGCAAATGAAGAATCCGCTGCGATTGGTTTTGAAATATTCAAGGAACTGGGCATAAGTCCTCGCATAGGAATCGTCGCAGTTGATGACGTTATATTCCTTGCCGAGCTCATTATGGGTCTTGATGAAAAGCTTCTCCGCATGGGAAAGGAGGCGTCCGGCATTATGGACGTGGAGGAAGACCATCTTCTTGGTGCCTCCGCGGGAATAGTAGAGCTTGATGCAATTGGCGAGGGTCGTATCGAAATTGAACATGATGCAGCCGATCTTCTCGCCGGTCACCTTCTCGTCGATAACGACCGTGGGGACGTTATAGGAAGCGATTTTGGAGATATCGCCCGCGTCTAGCTGGTCATCAAAGATAATGGCACCGTCGACGTGGCTAGAGATGACTTTCTCGATCATCGTGATGGCCTCTTCGCGGGAATGGGTCGTCGCGAAAAGGGTGAGGGAATAGCCTTTTTCCCTCGCGACCTCGGTGATGCCGTTAAGGACGTTGGAAATATAGACGTAGTTCGCGCTAGGGATGACCACGCCGATATTGGTGGAACGGTTGGTGGCTAGGGCCTGGGCTAGACCAGAAGGCTTATAGCCAAGCCTAGCGATGGTATCCTCGACCTTCTTCCTCGTTTCCGGAGTTACCGAGCCTTGTTTGTTGATGACGCGGCTAACGGTAGCCAAAGATACGCCGGCCGCTTTAGCGACTTGGTAGATTGTTACGCGATCCTTTTCGTTTTTCATGTAGACTTCCTCCAAAAGACAAGGCCAAAGGTCTATGTATGTCGTATTTGTTTGGCCCTATTATAAGAAAATATGAAAATATTTTCAAACTAAAAAACGTCAAGATGAGTCACTTGACGTTTTTACAAGATTTAATCGAATCTTTTTCTTATTTTTGCAAGGGTTGAAAAACAGGAAAATATTTTCAAATGAAGAAATCTTCGCCGGGATTCCCCTTATCGATAATAAGGGCGGCCTTGCTTTCTTCGCCAAGGCGGACATCCTTTTCGGAGCAAAGCTCGCATTCGATTGGGATATTCCTCTCGACCCTCGCTTTGAAGATTGACCCATCATATCGGAGGCAGTTATCAAGAGCGACGAGGACCTTGTCCCCCTCGTTGACGTTTTGGTAACGGGTGACCGTCGAAAGGGTCTTTTCGCCTAGATCGAGGGTGAGGATACTCATCCTTTCATCTAGAGGGTGTTCCTCCTTCTTCTCGATTTTGGCGATCTTGTAGAAGGAATTGCGGACATAGGGCAAGACGATATCGAAGGAAGCGTTTTTGAGGACGTTATTGAGGATATCGATAACCTCATCTAGGGGATTGACGATCATCCCTTCCGCGTGGATCTTCACTTTCTTGCCGATTGAAAGGAAATTGATGCCGATAAGCTCGCCTTTAGAATAAAGGCAGACGACATCATCTTTTTCCTTCACTTCATCGGGATAAGCAAGGGGGTCGATGACGAGGAAAAGGATATCCCCGTTTGTTTTGTAATTGTAATAGAGCCGATAATTCATCTTTGCTCCTCCTTCTTGTAGATGAGGCGGAAGATGTTCTTCCCCTCTTCTCTAAATGCGCGTTCATATTCGCTCATCGCGTCATGTTCTTTGTCGAAAGAATAATCCGTCGTCGCGATAATTTGGGTTAAGGGCAATTTCTCCACCTGTTCAAGGGTGAATTCGTATAATCCCTCGTTATCGGTTTTGATGCGGAGTTCGCCGTTATCATCAAGGATGGAGATAATCCTCTCTAGTCTTGGAGCATAGGTTAAACGGCGTTTGGCGTGGCATTTTTTGGGCCAGGGGTCGGAGAAATTGAGGAAGATAACCTTGAAACGGAGGTCTTTTAGCTTCTCCAAGGCGAAATCGATGTCGGCGATAAGGAAACGGACGTCCTCGTTATTTTCCTCCGCCCTCTTCTTCTCCGCGATCGCGACGACTTGGGCGACCTTCTCTATCCCTAGGTAATGGCCTTTTTCGATTTTACTGATCCCAAGAAGGAAATCGCCCTTGCCGGAGCCGATTTCCAAATATAAGGGGGCCTCTTTAAGGAAGGGGTCATCAAGGGAGGGGGATAGCCACTTCTTCCTTCTAGCCCTCATTTGGCTTTACCTAGCGAATAGATGGCATCCGCGTAAATCGCGATGGATTTGTATAGATCCTCAAGGAAGAGGTATTCGTTTGGCGAATGGATGTTCCCGGGGTGTCCTTGGAAAGCTCCGCCATAAGCGACGATGTTCTTGGCTTCCTTGGCGTAAGTCCCTCCCCCGATAGCGAAAGGCTTATCGAAGAAATGATGGGTCATGTGTTTATAGGACTTCATCAAAGTGGAGACGAGGGTCGATTTTTTATCGAAGATGAGAAGGCGGGATTTGGAGATGACTTCGACTTCGGAGGAGATCGCCTTCTTCATCTTCTCGATATCCTCATCCGGATGGGCTTCTTCGCCGAAGCGGAAATCGACGGAGACGGAAAGGTTCTTCTTATGGGAATCGTATTTGAAGAGGCCGTAATTATAGGTGTTCTTGCCTAATTCCTTGCTCGTTTCGTTGCCGTCGAACCCTAGACCGGTTGGGTCATCGAGCTTGTTCGCGAGATTGACTAGGTAATCGATGCCATAATATTCCCCAAGGACCCTGAAGGCCTTAAGCCCGGCGTTGAGGCCGAGTTCGGGGGTGCTGCCATGGGCGGATTTGCCCTTGAAGTTAAGGATGGTGACCTCGCCCACCTCGCTGATATCGATTTCCTTATCCTCGGATAATTTCTTGTTGAGTTTCTTATCGGTAGGAAGGGTGATGACGATCTTATCGCAGACGGCGTT
>ONFU01000058.1 GCA_900317165.1 uncultured Erysipelotrichaceae bacterium | reverse complement strand
TAGACGAGATCCAATGGTCTTTGGGCCGAATAGACGGCGTTTCCTTCCTTATCGATAAAAATGGCGCGAGTCGAAGTCGTGCCCTGGTCAATTGAGAGTACGTATTTTTCCATATGTGCATATATTACAAATGAAAAGGTCCCCAAATTCAAGGGGACCATTCAAATCGGAGACTCGTTTTTACTTGCGGAGAGCATAGAAGGCTTCGATGTCCGAAACCTCCTTCATGATGGATTCCGTGAGGACCCTGCATCCGTTTTCGGTGATGAGAAGATCGTCTTCGATGCGAATTCCGATGTTCTTCTCGGCGATATATAAACCAGGTTCATCGGAGATTATCATACCCGGGGCAAGAGGAATCGCTTTGTCTCCTCCTGGATCATGGGTATCGAGGCCGATATGATGGGAGACCCCGTGGAAATAATACTTATCGAGGTCCTCCTTCTTCTCGATGATGCCCTTATCCATGCATTCCCTCGCCAAATATTCCTTGGTGAATTCCTGAAGCTGGTGAATGGTAAGTCCAGGTTTAGCAAAGGCAGCGACCGCCTTGTTGCAACCAAGGACGATTTCATAAAGCATCTTCTGATAATCGTCGAATTTCCCGGAAACCGGGATGGTCCTAGAAACATCCGCACAGTAATAGCTATGTCTGGCGCCTAAATCCATTAGGAGCAAATCGCCTTTTTGGATTTGGGCGAGGGGACGTGGGTAATGGAGGATCGCGGCGTTTCTTCCACTAGCCATAATCGTGTTGAAGGCTAGTCCTTGATATCCCGAATCGTCGTTGATGACGCGGAGGAAAGCATCGGCGAGTTCATATTCGTAAACCCCCGCCCTAGCCATGCTCATAACGGTTTGGATGCCTAGCCTCGTATGTTCGACCGCCTTTTCGAATTCCTCGATTTCCGCGGGGGATTTGATAAGGCGCATCTTCACCAAAATCGGATACACGTCCTTGACGTTTGTGCCAGGATACGCCCTTTCGAGGGTCTTCTTGTAATCTTGGGTGGTGGTCTCCTCGGCTATCTTCAGTTCCTTCTCCAAGTCCAAATAAACGGTTGAGGCATTGCCAAAATCGGTGGAAGAGCCGCGGAGAGCGGAATCCACTCTCGACTGGAAGGCTCCGTTATATAGAACGTTCCTAATGCCTGAGATGTTTTTGGCTTCCTCCTGAGTTACGCGTCTTCCATACCATTTCTCTTTTACTGGATCAAATGGAGGGATGAAAAGGTATTCCCTTCTTTGTCCTTCGGAAGAAACAAGGAGCAAGACAGAATCCTCTTGCTCGATTCCTGTTAGATAAAAGAAATTGCGGTTGACCTCGAATGGGTAATCCTCATCGGCGGAGCATTTCTTGGCTACGCCGGAATAAATAATCGCGATCGAGCCATCCTCAAGATGGTCAAATAGCCTTGCGCGTCTTGTGGCTAATTCATTGATGGAAATCATATCCTTTCCTCCTCAATTGCCTCCACCTCTACCGGGGTGGGAACATCAATATCGATGCCTCTTCCTTCGAAGAGCCTGTCGATTTTATCACTTGCCAAGATAGTAAGGGAGATTTTTACTCCGAAATCGCTGACATTCATCTCAAAGCCAAGGCGGTCCTTCAATGAATTGAGACGGTCATAAGTCGGATAATCAACCTCGAATGAATAGGAGAGTTTTTTCTTGATTTGGCCAAGGCGTGCATTCGAAATCGCGTTTTCCGCGGATTCGAGGAAGCATCTCCTTAACCTCGGTATTCCAAGCTTGCTACCCCCAAAATACCTAGCGACGATAATCGCGCAGTTATAAAGGTGGTGGTTTTCAAGTAAGCCTAACAAAGGCCTTCCGGCCGAACCCCCAGGTTCCCCATCGTCGTTGGACCTGCTCGTTCCCTCGACCATAAGGCCATAAGGATAATGATCGGCCTTTGGATGATCTTTCTTGAAGGATTCTTCCTTTGCCTTCCATTCTTCCAATGAAGAAATCGGAACCAACCTAGCGATAAAAGAACTCCCGAGGCATTTGGCTTCGCCTTCGGATTCGTTTAGGGGGATAAGCTTCTTTTCGTCTTTGCTGCTCACGGGGAAAATGATACTCTTTTCCTCTCCTTCCTTCCACGGGAACGATTTGTTTTCCCTTTTTGGGAAATGCTCTTATACTGTTCTCCGTATGAAAACCTACTTCTCCAAAATTCAATGTCCCGACTGCGGCGCGAGCCGCGATCCCAAGGAAACGGTCTGTAAAGGCTGCAAACGCGAATTCCCGCGTGAGGATGGCGGGCTTTTCGCCGGTCATCTCCCCATTTCCTGGATTAGGGAAATGCTCTTTTTCCTAATTCTTGGTCCTTTAGGGCTGCGTTTATTGGCGCTTGTCGTCCAACTAATCTTTGGCATGGTCATAACCGCCCAAGGGTTAGCAACAAACGCCGAGGAACTTCAATCCGTGATGATGAGCGCCCCTTGGTTAGGGCCAACCGAATATACCATCTATGGAATCGCCTTTGTTGGGGCGGCTCTCCTTTTCATCGGCAAATTCCCCGACTTATTCAAATCCTTCAAAGGCTGGAAGCCCTATGTCTTTGGCCTTGCCGGATTTGCCATAATCATCGGAATAGAATTCTTCTATAACCTCATCATCGGCATAATCCTACGATCGGTTGGGATCTATAATGGAGCCAACGCGAACCAAAGCACCCTATATGTCCTCATCGATTTCAACCCCTTCCTCGCAATCCTCTTCTTCGGACTTATCGGTCCCTTCGTTGAGGAATGCGCGTATAGGGTTGGCTTATATGGACTCAGTTCAAGGCTAGGCAAAGTCCTTGGATTTATCATCACCGCGATTATCTTTGGCCTTATCCATTTCGATTTTGGCGGGGCCTTCAATTTCTCACGAGACGGCTATGCCGCGGCGATACGGGAATGGACGAACCTCCCGATCTATATGTTCTCGGGATTTGCCTTCGCTTATCTCTATGATAGGTGGGGATTTGCTTGTTCCTATACCTCGCACGCCTTGAATAATGTCTTTGCGATTGGGCAATATCTCATCATGAAGAATATTGGTGGAGCCCCGAATGTATAATTCCAACAGGCATTTAATCCTATCTTCCTTTTGGATAAGGATCATCGGTCTAGTCACCATGACCTTTGACCATATTGGGGTTTTCCTTGCAAGTAACGCGGACCGTAACATTGCTCAGGCTGGCGATATTTTCCGCATTATCGGAAGAATCGCCTTCCCTTTGTTCATCTTCCTTCTTGCAGAAGGCATGAGGTATTCCCATAACAAGGAGAAATACCTTCTTAGGATGGGTGGGATATACGTCCTTTTAACGGTCGCCCAGGTTATCGGAATATACGGAATGGGTATCTATCAATTAAACCAAGCGCCCAATCCCTTCGCCGATTTGATCCTCGTGGCTTTGGTTTTGTATTTCCTCTCGGGAAAACAGTGGTGGAAGAAACTTATCGCATTGATTCCAGCGGGTATATTGATAACCTCTTTTATATTGCGCGTATTGGAGCTTAACGGGGAAATCACCATCACCTGGTGGCCTTTCCCCTTCCGTCCCGCCTATTCCTTACTTGGACTTGGCGCCGGGGTCCTTTTCTATTATTCCTCCTCCATCGTCACCTTCTTCTCCCATAAGACCAACCAATACCTCGGCATCAGCGATGACCTCTACCGCGAATCTCCTTCCGGAATCGCCGCGGCCAACATCGTAAGGGTGCTTTTCCTAGCTTCAATCGTCCTCGGGCTTTGGGGCTTAAGCTACATCAATGAGCGCAGCATCGACCCCATGAACATGTCTTTCCAAGCCTGGTGTTTGCTAGCCTGCATCCCTCTTCTCCTCTATAACGGGCAGAAGGGATATAGCAGTCTTTGGTTCCGTATTTTCTCCTATGCCTATTTCCCGGTGCATTTGATTATCATCTTCCTGATATTCGGGTTATAATGGCGTCAAGACGAAAGGAAAAAACCCATGAAAGTCGAAATCAGCAGTTACGAACAATTCAAAGAATTAAGCAAGAAGGGCGACGTCCTCGTGGACTTCTACGCCACTTGGTGTGGACCATGCAAAATGATCGCTCCCTTCATCGAGGAAATCGCGGAGGAGAATAGCGACTTAACCGTCCTCTCCGTCGATGTCGATGAGATTTCCGAAGCCGCGGCCGAATATGGCGTCAGCGCCATCCCAACCCTTCTCCATCTAGTGGACGGGAAACTCCTCGGCACGAACCTCGGCTACGCCCCAAAGAAGAAGATCCTTTCCTTCATCGGTCGTTAAATCTCGGCGAATTACCCCGATTAATTCGGGGTTTTTCTTTGCAAGGCATCATTTATAAAACTGCTATAAAAATCGCTTTATTCTTCTTTTTGCCTATGATAAGATAATCGGGCTTTTCGAGAGGAAAGCCCATGCAGGTGTAGTTCAATGGTAGAACACCAGCCTTCCAAGCTGGTCACGCGGGTCCGATTCCCGTCACCTGCTCCATCAGTCAATTCGCGGTGCTGGGCACTGCTTTTTTTATACCGTTTCCCCGTTTTTTGTCTTATCCTTGTTTTACGCGCCCGTAGCTCAACGGATAGAGCATCAGCCTTCGAAGCTGAGTGCTAGGCGTTCGAATCGCCTCGGGCGCGCCAGAAATGTAGGTTAAGGGTATACAGTCTTGTATATCCTTTATTTATAAGAAAATAGTTTTCTATTAATTAGACACAATGTTGGATAGTTGAGATTGAAGGATTATGAATCCTAGAGGATATAATCTCACAAATATTTGATATGTGACACATTTGTGGCAAGCGGTCTGATAACATTTATTTAGCAAAGGAGAACCTCGTATATGAAAAAAGAATTGTTAAAAGGATTAACAGAAGAACAAATCGAAAAAGTTAAAAATTGTAAAAGCAAAGATGAATTATTAAAACTCGCCAAAGAAGAAGGCATTCAACTTACCGATGAACAATTAGAGGCTGTTAACGGTGGTGGATGTACATCTGAACCTCCTAGTGACGTAAAATGTCCAAAATGTGGATCAAATAAAACTGAATGGGTTTGGTTCCCATTTGTTGGTTATGAGCTCACTTGCACAAAATGCGGTCATGAATGGAGCAAAAAATAATTATTTTCAAAATCCTTTAATGGTAATAGCACACTCACATTGAAAGGTGCCCCAAATCATAGACATTAGGAAAGTGGTGCTTTTTCTATGAAGTATTCTCTATATACCAATTTAGTGGGTACTACCGCTAATCAAATGAGATTAGATTGTGATTCATTTACTCCATATTCCTCCTCTCAATCAACAGAATTTGTGAATAGATTTCGGTAATATATAGATAGCAAGGAGGTCTTTGAAATGAAAAAAGACTTATTAGAAGGTTTGACGGAAGAACAAATTGTCAAAGCAAAAAACTGTCAAAGCCAAGAAGAATTGCTCAAATTGGCCAAAGAGGAAGGCATCGAACTCACCAGTGAACAACTTTCCGTCGTCAGCGGCGGTGGCTGCACCATCATTTCTTTACCCCATTGCCCAAAATGCGATAGTGTCTGGGTTATACAAGATGGCGGCAAGTGGAAATGCCTAAGCTGTGGCGATAAATTCCGTAAACCAAAATAACAGAATAATCGCATACAAGGAAACGGTTCTACCAATTTGAAGAAGGTTCATGACGAAGTGGCTTGTTGTGGCACTTATGCAAATGTGATTTGGTAAGATATAGATAATAAAGGAGATATTTGAAATGAAAAAAGATCTATTCGAAGGTTTGACGGAAGAACAAATCGCCAAGGCCAAGGCGTGCAAGAATCCTGAGGAAATCCTCTCTTTGGCGAAGGCAGAGGGCGTTGAATTAACTAGCGAACAACTAGCCCTAGTTAGCGGAGGCGGATTGATCTGCTCCACCCCGACGTTCACATGTCCAAAATGCTCTTCCACCAATATCAGCGCCGCCCATCTTTCCACATCGATATCGAAGTATTGGGATCTCGATTGCAAAGATTGCGGCCATCATTGGACCGAGCGTTAAGGGATTCTATCCAACAAAAGTCATTGGCAATTAAGATCATTTTCCTGATTCTTAAGCCTATTCGGGAACGAAAGCATCTAAGCACTCACTTTCTGTGGGTGCTTTTTCATTCCTAAGAGAGCGAGGGCAGTTTTGCTTCAAAAGGGGCAAAATAATCGACTCTTTTTCGTCTGCCTAGCAATAGCAAATACATAACGCGATGGTAAAATTGCCTCAAGGAGAAACGATGGCGAATTTTTTGACTAGAGAAAAACCTTCCGAAAGCCTCCTCTTCTTTTTAAGGCGAAAAGATCTTGGGAAAATAGGGGAACCAAGTGAAGCCGATCTTTACGTTTTCTCCATTCTTTCCTACGTAAGATTCGAGAAAATGGCCCAAGCCAAAGTCAATTCATCCACCATATCCGCCCTATGTTCCTTCCTCTTATCGGACAAAGACGCGAAGAAAGAGCTTTCGCAAGCGGAGAGGGCTTTTATCTCGGCCTTGGAACATAGTCCCCGCTTTGCCAATATCAGAATCAGCCACTTCAATTCCATTTTCGATGAAGCCAACCAAATCACCCATGCGAATCTATTGATTCATCTTCCTGGCAAAAGGTTATTC
>ONFU01000057.1 GCA_900317165.1 uncultured Erysipelotrichaceae bacterium | reverse complement strand
CGCTGACACGATAAATGAATGTTCCATCTAAATTGATGGTTCCTCCAACGACTTTATCGCCAACACTTTTGAAAATAGGAGTTGATTCACCGGTAATCGAAGACTCATTAATGGTAGAGGACCCAGATTCAACGATTCCATCTGTGGGAATACTTAGCCCAGGTTTAACCATTACGAGATTTCCCTCTTCTAGAGACTCTGTTGGCACTTCTTTTGTTTCCTCATCGTTTACCAAAAAGGCAGTTTCGGGGGTTAAAGCCATCAAAGAAGCAATGGATGAAGTCGTTTTTTCAGTTGCTCTGGCCTCAAAATATTTTCCGATGCCGACGAAAACGGGGATCATCGCCGCGGATTCAACATATAGTTTCATCGAATAAGCCATTACTTCCGCGGGGCTATTGTTAGCAACGGAAACAATTAGCATTACATAGGTATAAATCCCGTAGATCACGCTCGCGGAAGACCCTAAAGCGACAAGGGCATCCATGTTTGGGGAAAGTGAAAACAAGCTTTTGAATCCAGAAATGAATCTTTTCCTATGGATAATTACTATTGGGAGAAGGAAAAGGAACTGCATCCCCACATTAAAAGCGCAGACGAAATAATATAGATTCGTGTTAGTCATCGATAATTTATCGATTTCATCCATGAAATAGGGAATCATCGGGCCCATTGAAAAGACCATGAGCAAAACCAAAAAGACCACGCTTAGAATTAATAGATTCCTTTGTTTACGCAAGGCGTGTATGCGTTTTTCCTGAATTTTTCGAATTGATTCATTAACAAAGACCTTCGCTTCGTATCCAGCTCCGGTAACCGCTTGGATAATAGAATCATCGGTTTGTTTTTCTTCATCGAAATCAACGACCATATTCTTACCCAAAAGGAAAACGTTGACCGCGTTAACCCCATCAAGTGAGCAGACCGCTTTCTCAACATGGGCTTGGCAGGCCGCGCACATCATTCCATTGACTTCGTACTTCTTTTTCATTAGACACCCCCCGGGGGTATCTATATTCTAAAGGTTTATTTTCGATAATGCACGCTTAATCCATCAAAAAAGGACCCTGTTGAGGGTCCAGTTGCAGAAAGGAATACTAAGGGTTAGTTGATCGCGATCTTGCGGGCGGTCGTTTCCTTCTTGATGGCCTTGACCGGGATGGTGACCGTTAGGACGCCATCTTCGTATTTGGCATCTATATCCTCTTCCGCGGCGTCGCCAACATAGAACGAACGGCTGGCTCTGCCATAGAAGCGTTCCCTATTGGTGTAATAGAGGTCTTCGCTTTCCTTCTTGGCTTCGCGAGAAGCTTCGACGGTCATGTAGCCGTCTTTTAGGGCGATGTTGATGTCTTCTTTCTTCACGCCCGGCATCTCAACGGAAACATAGTAGTTGTTCTTGTCTTGAAGGATATCGGCTTTCAATGGGAAACCGGTGGAGCAGGCCTTGTTGGCCTCATCGAAGAAGCGGAAGAGAACTGGATTGAAGAATGAATCCTCATAGTTGGTAAGATAGTTTTTCATAGGTGAATCTCCTTTCAACCTTTGCGGTTTGGCACTCTCTACTTCCGAGTGCTAACTATATAATAATCAACTTTTTGGCACTGTCAATAGGAGAGTGCTAATTTTTTTAAAAATTTTTTTCTTAAGTTTTAATCGGCATTTTTATTGTATTCGATAACGCTTTTTGGCTTCTGATTAAGTAAATAGAAAGCATATTCTTGGATTTCCACTCTATGGGTGTACATAGGGCAGATAAGCAAATAAGTGGCTTCGGTCTTAGCAAGCGCGCCCCTATACGCAAGCGCGTCGATCGCGTCACAATATTGGATAATCGCGCCTATTGGATCCATCCTTAGCCAGGATTCATATTTCTCTTTAGTTATGCCCGCGTTAAGCTTGGCTTTCAAAGGGAATGAATCGAAGTCCTCTTCCAAGAAAGGTTGCTTCCTTAAACTATAGAAAAGGCATTTTGCCAGAATCGAATTAACTTCCAAGAAGTCATTGTCGATAGGCGAGTTTTTCCTTTTGGGAAAGAGAATTCCGTAATGGTTGATGACGAGCTTATCAAGGAATTCGACGAATAGCTCTGAGGTGTCCTGTGGGACGAATGAATTAAGCATTAAATTTTTTCCTCCTACTAACTAATAGTGGAAAAAAGCGAAAATTGGCTCAAAAAAATAAAAAGAAAACCAAGAAAGCGTTTGGCAATCTTGGTTGTTTCTTATTTTACCATCGAGAGCATTCCCTTAAGGGAATCGAGGTTGTAATTGAGCTTGTTCCTATCGGCGGCAGGAATTTTTTTCACCCTTTCGATTTGCGCCTCGATATCCTTAACCTTTTGTTCCTTGGAATACTGGGGATTCAAGACATTGGACTTAAGGTTGGCATCAAAGGCGATCGCTTCCTCGAGGATGGTCGACTTCTTGTTGGTCTTCTTGGCTTCCGGCTCTTTTTTAGGTTGCTCCTTTGACGGTTTGGAAGGCTCCTGTTTTTTGGGTTCAGGTTTCTTCTTAACCTCTTTGGGAGCCTCCTTTTTAGTAGTCTCTTCCTTCTTCACAGAGGCCTTGGCGGAAGGCTTCTCTGGCTTATCAGCCTCGGTCTTTTTTGAACCGCCTTTTTTCTTGTTTTGTTCGGGTTCTGCGGGTTTTTCCGCCTTTTTTGCAGGTTTTTCCGCCTTTTCCTTTTTAGTAGGTTCGGACGGTTCCGAGGACTTTGGTTTATCCTCTTTTACGTTCTTTTCAGCCTTAGCCTTTTCGGCAGGTTTTTTAGCGGGCTCTTTGGTTTTGGCTGGCTTTTCCTCCTGCTTCTTTTGGGGTTCTTCCTTCTTAGGCTCTTCGGATTTTGTTGGCTTTGCCTTTTTGGGTTTTGCCACTTCTTCCTTTTGGGGTTGAGGAGAAAGCGCCCCATTAAGATCAATCCAAGCCTTAATGCCTTTTGGGGTTCTTTCCGCCATAAGGTTGATGGATTTATATGATCTAATAGGCTTTTCGCCTTCTTTCAATTCGCCGAATAAAGCAACGATTCTATTTAGGTCTTCCTCCACCAAATCGGCAGGGCCATGGATGGCGGGAACATAGGATACCTTGGGATCGCGGAAGAAAACGCCATAATGGGTGGCAACGTTTCTAAACGCTTCCTCGACGGTCTTCCCATATTCATACCATAGGTCTTTCTTTTTCACGGGCTTAAGCTGCTTTGGAGCGGACTCCTTAACAACAATCTTCACTTCCTTTTTCTCAATTGGTTTAGGAGAAGACAAGGAATCGATTAAAGCCTTAAGCTTTTCAACCGTATAGAAAAGATGAAGTGCGGCCACCTTTTCCGCGGATAGGCGCGATAAATCTGAAAGTAACGCCTTGGCGTCCGCTATCTTTTTATCGGTTGGATAATTCTCGTTCGAGACAAGGGAACGCAGCCTTTTGTCGGCGGCAATGACCTTGTTGTTCAGCTCGCTTGGATCTGGACGGTGTGTTTGGTGTGGCAATGGGCCCTTTTGCTCATTGGAGCCCTTATTGAAAAACGGCTTTGGGTTAGTTTGGCCTTTACTTGCGGTTGGTGGTAAGGGTTCTTCGCCTTTGTTGATGCCTAATTCCCCGGAAGGAAGAATCTTTTCTATCGCAATGAATCTTCCTTTGACGGATAGTTGTTTGTTGATGGAATTAAGGTCGCTTGCTAATTTTTTATCTTGGGTAATTACAAGAATCTTGTAGTCTGTTCTATCTTCCTGAGCCTTAGCCAGAATTTGTTTATCGGCGAAATTCTGGTTTTTTCCTATCTTTAGAATCGTGACAATCTTATGCCATTTGCATTTACGGATGATTCTAAGGGCCCTTATCGCGGCAATTCTCTTATCGTTTTTAATCCTATCCTTTTTATGTTTTTTGAGTTCGTTTAAGGAACTATCAAGAACATAAACAGGGATGGGGCGATTGATGTAATTCCTTTTTATAGCGCCTTCTAAGGCAGACATCCAAATGGGGAAGGAATCCTCCATCAATGAGCAAGTGTCGATCATCACATAGTCGTAATTGAGCAAATGTTTGGCTAGGGATGATGGCATCATCTCATTTTCGAACATGGTTTTCTTTTTCTTAATTAACCTCCTTCGCGCATATTATACGCGAAAAAAGAAAAGGGGAAGAGAATTGGCTTCCTTCCCCGATTTGTCTTTATAGAGGCTTCGTCAAATCGACGATTCTGGCATTTCCTACGAAGTTCCTGACGGAGACCGCGGCGGAGACGGCCGAATCGCGTGATGGATAGGTCTCTCCCATCAAAATAACGGACCCATTCTCCGAAATAACGCGGAAATGATAACGGTTCTGCTTATCGCGGTAGATGGATAAATCGCCTTCAAGAACCTTGGATTGGATGTTGCCGTAAGCGTTAAGGACGGCATTCTTCGTGGAATAGGTCGAGGTTAGGAAGAGCAAGGCTCCATTGCTAGCGATAAGGCGTCCTTGCCATTTCTTGGAATCCTCATCAACGAAGATTTCGAACTTTCCGTTCTTGTTGGCGTTAATCGGCGGCAATTCAACCCTCCATTCACGAATCTCGGATTCTGGGAGGGAATCCAAATCGACGATGCGGTCGTTGGCATAAAATCTCTCGACCGATTTAAGGGCTTTTTGAGCAGCTGGGGCGGACGAATAAAATTCGCCAGCGACCACGAGTCTTGAATCGTTTGCGGTGAAGATTCTAAACTGGCTAAAGCCGTTTTTATCCGTAACGATTTTGGCGTTTCCGGTAGGAACGTTCTTCTTTAACGTGGCGATGCCTGAACGCGCACCCTCCCTTGTGCGATAACCATTGGAGACAAGAAGGATTTCGCCGTTATTGGCCTTTAGACGGAATTTGAAGAATCCCGCTTCAGGATAGACTTCATATTTTCCTGGGGCTTTCTGCTGCTTTTGAGAACCTTCTTGCTTAACTTGGATTATCGGTTCCGGTTCTTCTTCAATCGCCTCTTCCTCAGTATTCTCTTCCTGAGGTTCTTCTTTTTTCTCTTCGGCTTCCTTTACGACCGGTTCTTCCTTAGCTGGTTTTTCTTCTTTGGAATAATCGTCGTCGTAATCCATTTCGACCGCGCCATCCATCTTTGGGGCGATTTTCTCTTCAACAGGTTCTTCCTGAGGAAGCTCTTTATGGTCAAAGATGAGAACGAACAAGCTTAAGCAAAGCTCAAGGATAGCTAAGGCCACGCCAGAAGCGAGAAGGATGGTGTAATAAATCTGGCGATCGGCCATCGGAACGGAAACAAAGCAACGATAGCAATAAACCGAGACAAGAGAAGCGATCAAACCGAGGATGATCGGGAAAAGATACCTCGGGAACTTCTTAACGATAAGAACGATAAGGGAAACGATAAACAAAACGGCGGCAAGGCAAATGGTGATGAAGGGCCACATGTTCATGACGCCCATTTCGGCAAAGTTGAAAACCGCGAGGAAGTAATTCAGGGAATCGCTATCAAACGGGTTCTTGGAAGCCAATATCAATGGAAGGGCTGAGCAAACGATTGCGATGAGCCCGATTAGGGGTATCACAACCATTGAGAATAATTTCTTTTTCATGCAGAAGTCTCCTTTCGGAAATCTTTGCTATATTTTGGACGTTTTTTCTTTCTTGGCAATAGACCGCATTCAAATCTTTATTTGAAAATGGCAAAAACTAATGCATGGGTATCATAAAATCTGGTATCGTTTTTTTTCTTATCTAGGAAGCGCGTTTTTGAGGCCTTAATCGTCAACGAAGGAAACCAGTATATCGCTATCCTCATCTAGGTAGGCTATACGGTTATAAAGAACAGCTTTTTTAGAGGAGAGGAAAATGTCGCAATGATAATGTCCGCAAAGCCAGCAACGATAACTCGCCTTGGCCTCAAGTTCCTCCAATTTGTTCGTATTCTCATCTGGACGGAAATGTAGTCCAAAGTAAACCGAAGTGGTATCTACGCAGTGGGTTAAGATAAAATCGACCTTGTTATCGTACCTTTTTAAGTTATCGAAAGCGTTTTCCATATCGGATTCGCTGATGTTTTCTTCTCTCCACCACGAAACGCCCTCGATCCTATATTCCCTATCAATGGAGGTTGCTCCTCCAACGCAAAGGAAGGTATGCCCTTCAATTTCTAGGATTTCGCCGCGGCATATATAAAATATATGATCGCTGATTTTATGGGCTTTAGCTCCATAGATTGTTGTTTCGGGGAAAGAATGAATAAGAGGGAAATTCTCATGATTTCCATCAAGATAAAGAATCGTCAAACCAAAAGATTCATAGAGCTTTATATATTGCTCATATATTTCTTTATCTTGATAAAACAAGACGCCACAATCGCCCAAAATAATGAGGATGTCGTCCCTGCTTATTTTATTTTTGGAAACAAGAAAACGAATCTTTCCAACATCGATATCGCCATGGGTGTCTCCGCAGAAATAGATCATTGGATCTCCGACTATTTTCTAGAAGCCAAAGCGATGTTGCTATATTCTCGGTTATTGGTGATGTCTTCGATTATCTTTAAGCCATCTGGCAAATGTACGGCGTTATCTTCGCTTGAAAGATTGACGCGCATGATGGCTTTATCATCCCAAAACGGATACACGTCTATCTCGAAATACTGATTTCCATAGGCCAA
>ONFU01000056.1 GCA_900317165.1 uncultured Erysipelotrichaceae bacterium | reverse complement strand
TAAGGAGCTTCAAGAACACCGATATCTGCATCGTCTGCACCGGTAGCCAAGGCGAGCCGATGGCCGCGCTTTCCCGCATCGTCAGCGGCGATAACAAGAATACCCAGATATTCCCTGGGGATACGGTCATTTTCTCCTCCAACCCAATTCCTGGAAACGGGGCCCTAGTCGATAGATTGGTCAACCGCCTCGTCAAAATGGGGGCCGACGTCAAGCAGAATTCCTTGGCTTTCTCCCTCCATTCCTCAGGTCACCCATGCCGTCAGGAACTCCGTCTAATCCAGCGCCTTGTCAACCCGCGTCATTTCATGCCGGTCCATGGCGAATATAGGATGCTTAAGCTCCATGGCGAGCTCGCTGTCCAACTAGGTTTACCCAAAGAGAAGGTCTTCCTTTGCGATAATGGCGACGTCCTTCTTCTCCAAGACCATCAAATCACCCGTGGCGGAAGGGTCCCTGCGGATGATGTCTATCTCGATGGCAGCGCCCTCGATGGCATCAATAACGCGATCATCAACGAACGTTCCATCCTCAAAAGCGATGGCCTTGTCACCATTTTGATGACCATCGACCAGAAGAATCGGAAGATGGTGGTCAAGCCCATCGTCTATGCCCGTGGTTTCTCCGCGGCCGCGGATACACATGTCGTAAGGCATTCGCAGATGCGCGCGGAAGATGCCCTTAACCGGTTGCTTCCTTCCGGAGCCTCTTATGCCGAAATCAAGCATACCCTCCGTAAGGAGATCTCCGCCTATATCGAACGCAAGACCGGACGTCATCCGATGATCGTGCCAGTCGTCATGGAGGCTAGATAAACAATGTTCATCCTTGCTTCCTCTTCCCCAAGGAGGAAAGAACTTCTTAAGAAGATCGTCGATGACTTCGTCATCATCGTCCCCGATATAGATGAATCCGCCTTGCCCCTTGATGCTAAGGACCTCCCCGGCGAATTAAGCAAAGAAAAGGCCTACGCTGTTTTTGCGAAGCATCCTAACGATGAGGTGCTTGCCTGCGATACGGTGGTCGTCCTTAATGGCAAAGTCTTGGGCAAGCCTCTAAACGAAGAGGATGCCTTTAGGATGCTAAAAGAGGAATCAGGCAATAAACAAATCGTCCTTTCCGGTTATACCTACCTAGCAAAAGGCAAGGAAATCACACGCACGGTATCGACGGAAGTCCATTTCAACAAATTGACCGATGAGCAAATTTGGGAATATATCAAAACGAAAAAGCCCCTCGATAAAGCTGGGGCTTATGGAATTCAGGACGATTATCCTCTAATTGAAGGGATCGTCGGGAGCTTCGATAACGTCATGGGTCTTCCTACCGAAGACATCGCCATTCACATCCGTTAATCTTCGCCGAAGAGGATCTTATAGACTTTATCCGCGTCGTTTTTAACGACGAGGTAGAGCTTGTCACTCATCATTATGAAGCCGTCAACCCCGGCTTCTTTTATTTTCTCCTTGTCGAGGAGATCGTAATTGTTGAGTCTGATTTTGATGCGGCTTCCCTCAATCGAATGCTCAATAAGGTTATCCTCTCCTCCTAAGGCTTCGTAATAGGAGGTTTTGACTTTCTCGGGGTTCTTGTAATCGATTTTCGATACAGGCCCCTTCTTTTTCTTCCTAATGTTATAGGGTATGACGATTGCAAGGATCGTAATTAAAATTAGGGAGGCGGCGATTAATGCGAGCCACCAGGCGTTTTGAGAGAGGAATTCGTTGAATGAGGTGTCCATCTTATAATTGCTTTCTAAGCATCTTTGCTTAGGGATATAATACCATTAAGCGGAGGTAAGTTCATGGCAAATGCGATTGAAATCGAAGCCAAGTCTTTGATAAGCGAAGAAGATTACAAAAAACTCGTTAGGCGTTTCGCGACCTATCCAAGTTACACCCAAACCAATTATTACATCGATTCCGATGATTTGGTTTTGGCCAAGGAAGGGATTGCTTTACGCGTCAGGGAAAAAGGCGGCATGTACGAACTAACCCTCAAAACCCCTCTTTCCGAAGGGCTATTGGAGAAAAACTGCACGATCAGCAAGGAAAAATTCCTCGCTTTCCGCGACGATAGGGTCTTCCCTAGAGGAGATACAAGCAGATTCTTGGAGATGTTAGGAATCGATATCGCTTCCTTACATATCCTTACGGCCTTAACTACGGATAGGATCGACGTCGAATGGAAGGAAGGCATCCTTTCGATCGATAGGAACACTTATCTAGGCGAGACCGATTACGAGGTTGAATTCGAATACAATTCCTTAAGTGGGGCCAAGGCGATCCTTGGGGAGCTATTCAAGGAAAACGATATCCCTGTGGCCTTTACCAATATCTCCAAAACCCAAAGGGCCATGAAGGCTTTGGGAAAATAAAAACAAAGGGAAACGGTAAGGAATTTGCTTCAAAAGCAATTACCGTTTCCCTTTTTCTATACTTTTTAGGAGAGCCATTTAGTCATCCTTATTATGGGATGGGCAGGTTTGATAATGCTCGCAATCGGTTCTATTGCACCCTAGCATCGCGAAGCGTTGAGCCCTTGGGATAAAGGTCCTGATTTCCTCTTCGTTATAACCAACCTGGAGGCGACGGTCATCGACGATAAGGGGGCGTTTTAAAACGGAGGGGTTTTCCAAAATGAAGGTGATTAGTTCGGAGATGGTCATATCGTCGAAATCGACGTTCTTCTCCGAGAATATCTTGCTTCTCGTGGAGATGATGTCGTCGGTCCCGTTCTCCGCCTTCTTGAGGATTTCCATTAAGTCCTCGCGAGTTAGATCGTTGGAGAAAATCGATTTGGTCTGATACGGGATTTTGTTATCGTCGAACCATTTCTTGGCCTTTCTGCAGGAATTGCAGCTAGGCGAGGTGTAAATCGTTACCATTAGGCGATACCAACTTTCTTACGGAAGTCTTCGTTAAGGGCGAGGGCTTTCTCCTTTAGGCCTTCCTTGGATTTGCCCATGGTTTCGACGTAGAATTTGATCTTCGGTTCGGTTCCGGAAGGACGGATCGCCAAAGTCGAGCCATCGGCAAAGACGAATTTGAGGACGTCGCTTGGGGGGAGGCCTTCGATTTTGGAGACCTTGCCATCCTTATCGGTGATGATATCGAGGAGGTAATCCCTGACTTCCTTGACCTCGAGTCCAGCGATTTCCTTGGGTGGGTTCTTCCTTAGGTTAGCCATCATGGCCTTCATCTTGGCCGGTCCTTCCGCCCCTTCGAAATAGGTATCGAAAAGGGTTGGATAATGATAGCCGTGCTTCGCTTCAAGGGCTTCGAGAGCCTCATCCAAGGCGATGCCTTTGCGTTTATAGAATAGAGCCATTTCGGTATAAAGGAGGATGGCCTGAATGCCGTCTTTATCCCTAACAAACGGGGCGATTAGGCATCCATATGATTCCTCATAGCCAAAGACGAATGTCGGACCATGCCCTTCTCTTTCATAATGGGCGATCCTCTCACCGATGAATTTGAATCCGGTGAGGAAGGATTCAACCTTAACCCCATAGGAAGCGGCGACGTCTTCGCCTAAGGAAGAGGTGACGATCGTGTCATACATGACGGGGTTTTCGGGCATGTTCTTCTTAGCGATACGTTGAGAGAAAAGATAATCGATAAGGAGGGCGCCGGATTCGTTCCCGGTCAATCTTTCGTAAGTTCCTTTGGAGGAAAGATAGGCAAGTCCGCATCTATCGCCATCGGGGTCGGTCATAACCGCGAGGTCCGCATTGTATCTATGCGCGTATTCAAGGGCCTTTTCCCAAGCCGAAGCGACCTCGGGGTTAGGGGATTTGGTACCTCCAAAGGCAGGATCGTGGTTGCATTGTTCCACGATTGGGATGATCTCGTAGCCGACTTCTTGGAAGACGCGCATCGCGGTCTCATAGGAAGCGCCATGTTGAGGGGTATAGATGACCTTGAAACCCTTCTTGTCCAAATCTGGGTTGATTTGGCATTTCTTGACGAGTTCGACATAGGTGTCATCGACCTCTTTTGGACAAACGAGGGTCTCGCCCTTCTTTTCCACTTCATCCATTTCCAAAGAAATGGGATCGGGAAGCGAGGCAAGAAGCTCGAGCATCGGGGCGATCTTATCGGGAACGATTTGGCAACCTGTCTCGTCATAGACCTTGTAGCCGTTATATTCCTTCGCGTTATGGGAGGCGGTGATCATGACTCCTCCTGCCGCGCCTAAATATCTGACGGCATAGGAGAGTTCGGGGGTTGGGCGGAGAGCATCGAAGACATAGGCCTTGATGCCAAGACGATTGAAGATATCCGCGCAGAGCTTCGTGAATTCATCCGCGAAATAACGGTTATCGTGAGAGATGACAACGCCTCTTTCACGAACGTTTTTGTAGTTCTTCAAAAGGAAAAGAGCGAACCCGTAGTTGGCTTTTCCAAGGGTAAAGCGGTTAAGCCTATTGGTCCCAGGACCCATTTTCGCGCGCATTCCCCCGGTGCCGAATTCGGCATCGCGTCCGAAGGCGTCTTGAAGCGCGGCATCGTCCATGGCCCTGATTTGGGCTTTTTCCTCTTCGCTCACTTTGTTCGAATTGAGCCAGATCGCAACGTTTTCCTTGTAGTTCATAACGATTCTCCCTTAAATCAAATATATTTTCCTTTTAGGAAACGAGTATTTCAATCGCTTTTGTTAAAGATTCGGGCATTTTCGCCGTAAATGTTTTGCCCTTAAGGTTTGCTAAGGGACCTTTGACGTCGCCAAAAGCCATGCTATAGGCATGAAGGAATTGGTAATCGAGGCCGGTTTTGGCTTTGACTTCCCGGCAGGAAGCGAAGTCCCCGTATTTCTCATCGCCGACAAGAGGATGGCCGATGGAGGCGAAATGGACACGGATTTGATGGGTGCGTCCAGTTATTAAATCCACTTCGACGAGGGTGTATTTTCCATAACGCTTCTTCACTTCATAACGGGTCAAGGCGGTTTTACCCCCTTCTTCTATTGGGGCAACGGATACCCTTCCTGAGAACGAGTCCTTCTTCAAAGGCTTGTTGATCTCCCCTTTATCTTTTGGCAAATCGCCTAAAACCAAAGCTAGGTAATGCTTTTCGATTTCTTTCCTATCCTTGAATAGTTCGGTTAGTTCCTTCAAGGCCGCGTCGGTTTTGCCGTATATCACAAGTCCGGAGGTGTTGCGGTCAAGGCGATGGGCGGGAGAGGGTGTGAACGCCGCATTATTTGGATCGTATTCCCCTTTAAGGTAAAGGTAATCCAAAACGGCATTGCCAAGCGTTTCCCTCACTCCGGTTTTATCCCCATAGACGAGGACGCCTTTAGGCTTATTGATAAGCAAAACGTTCGTATCCTCATAGACAATCTCATAGGGGAATTCGCGCTTTTCCGCGGGACGGGGTTTACGGAAATCAGCGAGTTGCTCTTCCGTAACATAGATTCTAACGAGGTCGCCTTCATGGACGATCGCGTCCTTTTTGACCCAGTGCCCATTGATCTTGATATCTTTTTTTCGGAAGGCCTTATAGATAAAACCCAAAGGGGCCTCTTCGAGGTATTTGCGGACGAACTTCTCGATTTTTTGGCCTTCGCTTGAGGATGGAACTCTGATTTCTTTCATGGCAATGAAAGTATACTCTTATGCAGCAGGAAAATAAGCGCCAATAAAAAAGACTTTTTATTGCGAAAAAGATTGACTTATAGGCCTATTTGCTTATAATCGTCTCGTCGCTTCGGCGGCAAATGCGGAGGAATACCCAAGTGGCCGAAGGGGCGGGCTTGGAAAGCTCGTAGTCTCTTAACGGGGAGCAAGGGTTCGAATCCCTTTTCCTCCGCCACGATTGATTGTCAAGACACGTACGTAAAAATACGTGTTTTTTTTATTACTTTTTTGAAGATATTTATATTCACAATTTTATGAAGGTGGTTATAAGGAATGTCTTATTTAAACGCTGGATCTAAAATCAATGCCTAAAGTAGTAGAAAGCAAGAACCCGCCTTTTAAAACAAAATTTTCAACATATTGAGATTTTGCTAATCTTTTTAAGAATGCATCAAAGAAATAATCTTGAAGAATAACGTTTGAAGGAACTCCTTTTTGACTAGACAAATTTTTGATTCTAGCCTGTAATGAATTCTTATTAATTTTCATTTAAAAGCACCTCCATTAGACTATTTACTTTATCTTCGATTTTCATTATGCGCGCGTATTGGATAAGCCTATTCGCATTTTTATCTTTTCTTTTGCTATACCAGGTTACACACTTAACAAAAGATTCCGAATCCAGCTTTTCTCTATTTCTAATGAAATCGCACACTGTCTTTTCAATGTCGTAAACTTTGACCTTGTTGCCAAATGATGTTTCAACTTCACTAATACCGAGATTATATGTCGTATCTCTTGTATCCGTATGAAGAATCACGCCATCTCGCGGAAGAGGAAATGGGCGATAATTTTTTGGAGCAGTTGCTTCTAAAGATGTTGGTATAAAATCACCAAGTCTATGAAGATAAGCTGCTCCATAGAAGGAATAAATTAGTTTCGGGTATTGATATTGGAAAATAAAATAATCATCCGCCATCCAATCTTCAGTTCCAGTAACATAACCGCCATTAGATTTAATAATTTTAGAAATCTTTTCAAAATTAGTCATACTTGCATTTCCAACCATATTATATTGTTTTGTGGTTTATTTTGCAATATGTTTATGTATCCTTTTTATAACAATACGAATTCTCAAAGTAAATTCCGTTTTAAGTAAAAATCCGGATTTTATTCCTCTTTTTTTATGATTTTATGTCCGTGTATCGACATTCAAGGGCAGCATCGAAAATTAAGACACGCATCCATTAAATGCGTGTTTTTTATACCAAAATTAATGGTTAAACTTAGTGCCTTTTTTTCTATATTGTTTTCACCAATTGCATTCACACTACGTTTCATTGAATCTTTATTAATGGGGACCGGCAAATCCCGTATTGAGAATAGATTAAGCAACGTTTAAGGCTCGATCAGAGACTCGTTGGAAGTAAAAAAAGGTCTGGAGATAGATAACTCCTCTCCCGACCTTTTGTTCAAACATTAATTGTTAAGGTGAATTAGTTTTCCCTTCTTCTACGGGCGAAGAGGAATCCACCGGCAGAAAGTAAGGCCGCTGAAGCGATAACAGTAATAATCAATGCGGGGTTGCTGGTATTATTCACCGCGAGCGCTTGAGCGCTATAAGTTAGTGTCGGTCCATCGGCAAAGGCGGTTAAAGTTGCACTATATCTACCCATAATATGAACATACCTTGCATTAGCATCCGAAATTGCGGCGGTAGCTGTACCAGTTGCAAATATCGCCTTAGCTTCGGGGGATAAATCGCCCCATCTTTCTACTAACGACGTTCCATCGCCTTTGACATTCCAAGCATTCGCTAAAGCGGATGAATCCGTATCCATGCCATCAACAGAAGTATCCTTGCAAATGCCGTCTGTGGTATTTAAGAAAGCCTGAGCAAATTGGTTAGCGGCCAGAAGCGCTTCGTCTGTAATGGCGTAAAGATAGAAATTCCCTTGAGTGCCATCCATGATTAATGGCGCGCTCATATCGTAATAGTAATAGGCATTTCCACTTGTTGGCTTTATCCAACCAATATACATCGTTGGGCTGGTACTTTCCCATCCAGGACCAACTTCGTCATATGACGGTCTTTCAAATTCTTTATATCCGTTTAATCCGTAATTCAACCCTGTTGTTTTATTGAAGCCGATTCCACCGCTTTCTCCTAAATAGTGATTGGTGTCTCTGAAATAGATCGTGAACTTTTCGCCAACGACTTTATCTATAGTGTACACTACAAGGCTTTCTGTCGAAGTTACTGACAGCGCAGATCCATTCCACGCCAATTGGAATTCTGGGGTTCCCACTTTGGCAGACAAGATAACCACATCATGACCTGCATAAGTAGATAAGTTGGATGCGTCGACCAACGTGAGTCCAGCCGTGGAATAAGCACTGACTTTTTGCATATTTCCATTTCTACTGGCACTAATTCCGGCAACCGCGCAAACACCAAGTGTCAATGACAACGCGGCGGAAACTAATAATTTTTTATGGACCATATTAAATCCTCCCTCAAATTGTTTAAAATAGCGCGCTTTCGCGCTTGAAGAATATTAGCGTGCGAACGCGTCCGTGCAAGAAAATATGGCGGAATGTTTCAGATTGAAACCTTTTTGCTACCCAAATCATTCATAAGTTTTATGGCCTGTCTCCATTAAAACGAAAAACACCCCTCCTCCTGTTATTCGGGATTTGGGGTATAGAAAAGTTTTAATAGGAAGTTTACTTTTTGTCGTCGATATTCTTAGATAAGTCCTTTTGTTCTTCGGTGAATTCCTGGGCTTTCTCGATTATCTTCTTGCTGACGATCTCCTTAGGTTTATCTTCTTCACCCATATGAACGACGATTTGGTTGAATGGGATATTGATGTTGTTGTCGTCGAAGATAATCTTGATTTCCCTATTCAAATCACGCTGAACTTGATAGATATCCGCTTCTTTGCACTTGGCGACGAAAAGGAGGTTGACCGCACTTTCGCCTAATTCAGAAACGCCTTTATAGAAAGGACCTTCGATGATCGCGGGGATTTTTTCCTTTAACTTATCCATGTTATCGGCTATGACGGCCTCGACGTTTTCGATACGGGCTTCATAACCGATGGAGACGTAGCATTTGGCAACCGATAGTTCTTGGGTTTGGTTGACGATCGAACGGATATCGCTATTGTTCATGATCTTGATGTTGCCTCCGGCATCGACTAACTTGGTGGTTCTGATGCCAATCGATTTGACTTCGCCCCTCCAACCATCGATGATGACGATATCGCCAACTTGGAAATCGCCTTCAAAGACGATGAAGATACCGGCGAGGATATCGGAGACCAAGGCTTGTGATCCAAGACCTATGATAAGGGTCAATACCCCAGCGGAAGCTAGCATCAAGGTGGTGTCCGCGCCCCAAGCCCCCATAATGAGGAAGACCGAAGCGATCGCGACGACCCATTTGACCAAGTTAAGAAGCAATAAGGCGATCGTTACGGTCTTCTTGGATTCAAACGTGATCTTCGCTAGAAGCGACAACAGATAGTAGGCTATAATCGCGATTACCACTATCTGTCCCGTCCTAATGATGGCTGGGATTCCTCTAGTCAACATGTAGTTGACGAAGTCCCCCGCTCCAGCATTAGGGACGAATACTGTTTCGGCCCCGAATATCTTCTTGTCGAAGACAAACGAGATGACGGTGCCGATGGCTAGTAGTCCTAAGACTACCCAGCCGATGATCTTCATTACTTTTTTCTTTTCCATAAA
>ONFU01000019.1 GCA_900317165.1 uncultured Erysipelotrichaceae bacterium | reverse complement strand
TTAAGTTTTGAAAAGCCCCAAGAAGGGGCTAGATAAATAGTCTTATCAGTCGTTGGTTCTTTTTCGGTATTTCCCAGAGAAGATGTTATTTAGCAATACGATAAAGAAGAACAAAGCGACAATAAGGACGACGACGATCGCGATTGAGAGGATTGGCATCGATACCTGTTTCGGGTCAAGGAAGAAATAAGGATATTCAAGGCCTCCATCATACATCGGGGTATTTGTGAAGATATGCGGTCTAATCATGCAGAAGACCATGTAGAAGACCGGGAATATGGATAAGGCCGCGGCCGCCCCGTATTTTACCGTCCCCTTTTCATCGAAAAGGATCCAGTCAAGGACGGCGAATAACAAAAGGCATATCGCATAAGAGAAGCCCTCGGGGTTTTTCTCGTTGGCGATGGTGGAGAAGGTCAAAGCCAAATATAAGCCGGAAGCCATGATCGCGTAGGTCGTTACGGAAAGCTTGAAGGGCATATATACACCTGCTGGATAGCCCTTGATGCCATGTCTCATATCGATGAGGTTAAATAAGACCTCCAAGGCAAGGGTGATGATATAAAGTACTCCAACCTGGACCTCGAATCTCATGAATCCCGTCACGAAACGGGAGATGGAATTAAGGTAAAAGCCGAAAAGGATAGATATCGCGATCAAGGCGGCGAGGCGGAGGGTAAGTGAGATAAAACGGTTACGGATGTTTAGCACGTCCCTAGTTTACCACGCATTTGCCCATAGGTATAATGCGGACATGCCTATTTCCTTGAATTTGAAAGATAACGAATACGAATATAAAGGCGTAAAAGAGGTTCGTAAAGTCGCTAGGGGAATCGTCTTGGACGACAAAGGGAACGTTGCTATCCATACGGTTTCCCGTGACGATATTTTCTGTAAGCAGACCTATTACGAAACTCCGGGAGGAGGAGTCGATAAAGGCGAAACCTATGAACAGGCTCTTTTAAGGGAATGCGATGAAGAGCTTGGATATGAGGTTGAGATCATCGCTTATGTCGGTGAAGTCAATGATTACTATAACCTCATAGGAAGGGAAAACCATAATCGTTATTACCTATGCAAACTCAAAAATAAGAGGGGCGTGCATATGGTTTCCAAAGGAGATAGCTTTATCAAAAAGACGGAATACCTTCCCTTTGACGAAGTTATTTCCTTATTCGAGAAACAAAGCGACCGCCTTGTCGCTGGGTTAGTCAAAAGGCGGGAATTACCCATTATCAAAGAAGCGAAAAGAATCTTCTTTTCCCTTTAGCGAAGGCCTTATTTCGTTGTTGTATTCTTTTCTTCTTTCCTCTATATTATTACGCGCTGGCGCCATTGGTGAAACGGTGAACACACTCGGCTGTGAACCGAGCATGAACGGGTCCGACTCCCGTATGGCGCCCCACACTAAGAACTACAGTATTGATACAAATCAGTACTGTTTTTTTATTTTCTCTAGTTTTCCTTTGTGGCGGACATTATAAGCTTAGCCCAAAAACGGCAAAGCTTTTTGATATCCTCTTTTACTTTTTTCTTGTCCCTGTTGTTTTTTAGTTGCTCTGCGTAATATAGGCACGAACCATATAATCCTTCAAAGAAGAATATAGATAAATAATCACTAGGAACATCATAACCAACAGATTTAATCGTCTCAGTCATATATTTACTATAGTTATTAGATAAAGCGTTTTTGAATATCTCCATCGGAAAAGTATCACCTTCATGGATGAGGTTTCGGATTTGCTTATAATGCTTCGCTACCCAATCATAGGTAGCCAATATCGATTGGTATTCGATTTCTTCAGGATCAGTTTCTTTTTTTAATATCTTTTTATACGCATCATTATATTCTTCATTGATTAAATTTATGGATGCGGCAGCGAGCAAATCGACTTTATCCTTATAGTAATGATAGAAGGTCATCTTCGTCTTATTAGCCAAAGAACATATCTCATTAACAGTGATATCATGATAGTTCTTTTTCGATAATAGTTTGAATAATGATTTCTCAAATTCTTTTTTAGTTTTGTCTGGATTTCTCATATTTATAGATTACGTTTATTTTTATTTATTATACATCAACAACTTTACTTTGAATATTCGAAAGTATAGTTAAGGCTTGTTTTGCTTGAAAATAGAAAGTAAATATATTATTTCTTTTATGTGTAATCATATACATAACAAGAAAGGAAATTTGTAAATGAAAAAGAAATTAGTCTTAATGACGTCTGCTCTTATGGCTATTGGTCTTTTAGCGGGTTGTGGAAGTAAACACACTCATGAATGGGGAGAAGTGATTTACACATGGTCTACTGACCACACAAGCTGTACCGCTGAAAGAGTCTGTAAAGGTGATGAAAGTCATAAAGAAACAGAAACAAAAAATTCCGTTTACGCTGTCACTAAAGAAGCTAAATGTGAAGAAAATGGATCAGGTAGATATACTGTTACATTTGATAACGAGGTCTTTGGAACTACCCACTTCGACATTACATTAGAGCAAACTGGTCACGAATGGGGTGCAATCACTTATACATGGGCTGATGATTATTCTTCATGTACTGCAACTAGAGTGTGTAAAAACAATTCAAATCACATCGAAAGTGAAACTGCCTCTTCGGCTTATACAGTAACCCTTTCTCCCACCTGCGATGAAGAAGGAACGGGCGTTTATGATGTTGCTTTTGAAAACGAAGCTTTTGAAGTCCAATCACATGAAGTGACTTTGCCTGCTACCGGCCATGATTTAACCGCTCATGAATCTCATGCCGAAACATGCACCGAGGCCGGTAATTGTGCTTATTGGAGCTGCGAAAGATGTGGCAAATTCTTCTCTGATGAGGAAGGAAAAGACGAACTCAAAAAAGATGGTTGGATCATTCCAGCTCACGCTCATACTTTAACTCATAACAGTGCAAAGGCCGCAACTTGTTATGTACCTGGCAACATCGAATATTGGGTATGCACAGAATGCTTCCAATATTTCTCAGATGAAGCTTGCACACATCCTATTAATCAAGAAGACGTTCGCACTCCAGCTCACCATACTTTAACTCATCACGAAGCAAAAAACGCAACTCGCCTTGAAGATGGCAACATTGAATATTGGACTTGCGATGTCTGCGGAAAATATTTTTCTGATGAAGAAGGCAAAAACGAAATAGATGCAGAATCCATAATCATTCCAGCATTAGGAACCGATAAGAGTTATTTTGAAGAAACGTACTGGCGTGATTCTAGCTTTAACTATACTCTTAGCTTTGGCGCTAATAATTTTTCTAATTATGATATTGATTGCGAATATTATTTTAGTAGCTTTTCTTATGATGATGAAACAAAAGAGCTTTCATTTATTGTAACTGGAGTTGAAAGCTTTGGTGAATATCCTTCTCCATATGAAGTTGGTGACAAAATCTCCTTTACATACAACGCAGAAAAAGATGTTTTGATGTTTGGAACAATCGAACTTTCTAAGCAATAAAGCTAATAAAGGCAATCGCGCTGAATTGCCACGCATTATATTAGTTCACTCTAATAAAGAAAAAATGTCAAAAACTAAGACCGATTAGGCTAATGCTTAGTCGGTTTTTTAAATCGGTTGAATCAAATATTTCAACGAAAAGTCCAAGTTTCAACAAAAAATAGAGGTTTCAATTTGTATTAAAAACGTAGTACAAGCCCAAAGTACTAAATGCGACATTCTGATGGTATCGGGATGTCTTTTTTATCCTTAATGGGTAAAACTTAATGACGATAAAATTTTGAGGCATATTTTTTTCATGTAAAAAACTCATCAAAAATACCTTTTAAAATTTCGCGCTGCGTAACCAGCAATGCAACTACGAATCCGCTAATGGTTAGGGTTTTTATTCCTATAAGTATTTTTGTGGTTTGGTACCACTAAAATTTATAGAATTAAATAAAGAGGTATTTGATATGTTTAATGATGCAAGACTAGAAGAATTAGAAAATCTATATGATAAATATGATTCAGCCACAACTAAAAGTGAAAAAAGGCGTTTTCTAAATGAAATTCTTGAAATAAATCCAACTGATATTGATTCTATGCATCGTTTAGTGGATTTGCTTCCAGAAAAGCAACAACTTGACGCACTTTTAAAATTAAAAGAAGATGCTTGGCAAATTATCAGGGATAATTTTAATGATATCGAAGACCTATATTATGACCACGACACTAGACCATATATGTTTATTTTGATGGACTTATTAGAAAGATATGAAAGAAATAAAAAAGTCGAAGAAGCTTATCAAATAATTAAGGAAATGATGGAATTGAATCAGGGCGATAATTTAGGAGAAAGATTCCATCTAGTGGCTTATTATGTTGGGCAAAATAAAATAAATGAATTAAGAGACTTTGTTAAAAATTGCCCAGAGAATTCTAGTGTCGCCTTAAGGTTTGCTATTCTATATTTAGATAATCTTGCTAAAAAAGATAAAGGATTCAAATCACTATTTGATGAATTTCCTTATTTATACGCCTTAATAGGCAAGGAATTGTATTTTAAAAAATATCAATTTCAAACAATAAAAGGTTTTATTAATTATTATCGTCCGCATGGATTTTTTGAATGTTTTCTTTTCTATGAGATGCTTATCACATATTGTAATACTCTAACAATGTCTTTGCTGCAGCATAAATGTGCTTACTATAAAGATATGCCAATAATATCAATTACCGAATCTTTACCAAGAAATACAAAATCATATCTATTCGCTCTTGTTGATACATACGATGAGTCGTATGAAACTTTTTTGAAGAAACTAAAAGATTTTAATATAGAAGAAAAAGAGTTTTTAAAAGATTATGAGAAATTAGAAAAAATGCAAATTCTAGAAAAAAGAGAAGATAAGATATGTTTTAGTGAAGCATCTTATGCATTATTAATTTTCTATGTTAAAAAAGAAGAACAGACTCTAGATTATATAAAAGAAGTGATTGGCATTTAACATGAAAGTATATCGCAGAGCTATCAGCCCCAGGGAGTAACCAAATTGTTGTCCTAGGGGTCGCGCCGGCCTGCGAAAAAGCAGGATTCCTAGTAAGATTGATTTGCTACAAAAATCTGAAAGGAGTCCTGCGTGGATAATTTTAGCGAATCGATCAAGGAAGCGATAGCCGGAGGCGACGACCTCGAATCGGCGATGCGCAAGGCCGCGAACCTAGCGGCGAAGGAGGCGCTGGAGAAGCGGATGGTCTCGCTGTTTCTGTATTACAACGACGATCCCGGAAGGAGAAAAGTGAGATGTTGGAGGGAAATAGTTGCCTATTATGAGCCAAAGTGATTAGAATTCGGAGGTAGCACTGGGAATCGTTTACATAAGATTCCGGACACTCTCAAATAGAAAGGAGCCAATAATGAAAGAAGAATTACTTGAAGGTTTAACAGATGAACAAATTGCCAAAATTAAAAGTTTTAAAACTAATGCTGAAGTACTAGCCTATGCCAAAGAAGAAGGATTAGAGCTAACCGATGAACAATTAGAAGCTGTTAGTGGTGGTTGTATTACCTGGTCAAGACCAACACCATGTCCAGAGTGTAAGTCAACAAATACTGAATGGGTTTGGAATCGAAGACCACACCATTATCATTGCAATAATTGTGGCAAAGATTTTACTTAATAAAAATGATGCTATTAAAGTTAAACTTTAATATAGGGAATTTCTAAAGCTTAATAATCTTTAAAAAAAGATTGTTTTCGTTTTACTGTGGGGGCATTGGCCTCTTTTTCTATTCTTTTCTTGTAAAATGAGGACTACAATTGAGTTAGATATGAAATATCTAGTTATCGTTTCGACTTTGTTTGTTATCGGTTCTCTGATCGGTTGGATAATCGAATTGTTCTTCAGAAGATTCGTTTCTCAAAAGAAGTGGGTGAATCCCGGGTTCTTATTGGGGCCATATCTGCCAATATATGGCTTTGGGGTTCTTGTTTTATATGCGGTAAGCAATATCCCATTAGGGATAACCAACGAGATTTGGGATATGGTTATCAGAATCCTTATCATTGGAATCGGAATGACCGTGGTCGAATTCATCGCCGGATTGATATTCATCAAAGGGCTAAAGGTAAAACTTTGGGATTATAGCAAACGTAAGGGGAACATCATGGGCATTATCTGCCCTTCGTTTTCTTTGATTTGGCTGATTGTCGGGTCCTTATATTATTTCCTTCTCAATCCATTGCTGGTTAGAGGGATCACTTGGATTAGCGAGAACCTCATCTACACATATTTTATTGGGATGGTTATGGGCGCGATGGTAGTCGATTTCGCTTATTCACTCCATCTTGCCACCAAACTTAAGGAATACAAGGAAATCGCGGACCTTAGATTCGAGGATTTTAAAAAGGAACTGCGGAATAGAATCAAACAACTTCGCAAAAGCAAGGAAGGTTAATTCATCTTGATCAATAAAAAAATAGGGGACCCATACATATGAAATCACTGGTTTTTTTCTAGAGCGGACGAAAACTATTTCGGTGGGTCGATGAGGCACATTTCCAAAAGCAATACAGAAGTCGTCGCGGAATAAATAAAGGCCATCGTCGGGGCGGACTTGTTCAAAGTGGAAAGGAAAATCCCTTATTCCAAAGATTACATGACTTGCATCAAAGAAGCTCAGGATGAGCAAAGAAGGAACGAATTGCCCGAATTAGTCAAAGAACTCCCTAATATCGATGACTATGATGTGGTTTTTATCGGTGGACCAATCTATTGGGGGACATTGCCTCAACCGATGTTCACGCAATTATCAAAGTTAGATTTCAAAAACAAAATCATTATGCCGTTTTCCATTCACGAAGGAAGCGGCCTTGCTTCGATAGTTAGAGACATTAAGAAATATGCCCCGGAAGCCAATATCAAACCCGGCTTAGCGATTGTTGGTTCTAATGTCCATAACAGCAAACCATTGTTGGAGAAATGGATTAAGGACAATAAAGGAGATTGGGAGGAAAAATGAGAGTTTTGTTTTTTTCCGCCCCTTTCTTCAAAGCCTTTTCATATTTATAATTGGTCGATGGCAAATTCTCCGTTGAATCCGATTTATTTTAGTAATCCAGAGTCAGTGGACGCTTTCGTCAAGCCTTTTGATGGCCCTAGCGCCGAGAAGGAACAAGTATACGGAGCATCCCCTAGCGATATAGGCAGATTGGAAGATAAAACCCAAGTCACGGGCACGGATGCGACTGCCCCAAAGAAAAAAAGAGCTTATATAAAACCGAAGATCATTGTCATAATGGCAACATTGACTTCGGCCAACGTGGCTGGTTTAGCCGCCTTGAATCCGGTTTTGTCACGTCCGAAGATCTCCAAAGAGAATTATTCTCTTGTTACCCCTCATGAGCTTTCATATAGTTTCACCCTATCGACCACAAAAAACTATACATGCTCCCTCTATCTTACCTTTGTCTTGCCGGAAAAAGAGGAGGAGAAGGAGCGCATAGAATTAAAGGAAAGCAAATCCTATGAGGGCGTTTTCACCCTTGAGGATCGTGGCGAATACCGTCTTTATTTTTCGGCTGCCAACAATTTCGATTATCGAATCAACACTTTGAAATATACCGTTACGGTTAAATAAGTGGAGGACAATTATTATGGAAGAGAAAGAAAACAAGAAACAGAAAGGCAAAACCTCATGGTGGAAGTCCTATACCAGAAGGCAGAAGGTGTTCTTCTTTATCGGGCTTGGGATTTCCGTCTTCTCCATCCTTATTCTCCTAATGCTTTTCTTTGCTAGGGAACTAGGGGCGCGAGAAGCCGCTGATACCCTTTTTGGAGAAGGCAAGAACGGCTGGGCGTGGCTAGGCGATATGTTAGCCAATTCCGCGGTCCGCTGGTTCCTGACCCTATTCGTCCTAGGAGTTGGGGTAACGGTTAATTTCTTGCTTAGCTTGCTTGTTTCCTTGATTACTTGGAAAGGAAAGCGTAGCCGCACAGTTGGTTCCCTTATCAAGAGTTTATTCCATTATGCTTTCTGGATCATCGTAATCGGCATGATCCTCTCCGTTTGGGGAGTCGATATCGCTTCGATCGTCGCCGGCCTAGGTATTGTTACCCTCATCATCGGTTTGGGCTGCCAATCCCTTATCGCCGACATCGTCGCCGGCGTCTTTATCGTCTTTGATGATTTCTTCGATGTCGATGATATCGTCGTCATTGATTCCTTCCGCGGCACGATCAAGGAAATCGGACTTCGTTCAACCAAGATGGTTGACTGGGCGGGCAATATCAAAGCCATCAACAATTCCGAGGTTAAATCAGTCGTCAACCTCTCCAGGCTAGCTTCTGGCATATTGCTTGATTTCACCATCGATAAGGAAGAAGACCTCGAGAAAGCGGAGTCCCTCTTCGCCAAAGCCCTTCCCGATATCTCCCATAGCCTCCCGAAGGTCATCGGGGAAATCACCTATAAGGGTACGAATGGCCTTGAGGAAAACGGCATCACCATGACTTTCTTCGCTTCTTGCCAAGAGGAAGACAGGTTCCAAGTCATCCGTGACATTAAACGCGAACTCTATCTCCTCATGAAGAGAAACGGCATCGAGGTTCCATTCAAGAAGATGCATATCGTCAACGAGAAAGAAAAGGAACGCGAAACCGCTAGCGAAGAGGAAAAGGAAATCGCGAGCAAGCTCAACGAAGCCAATCGCGCTACCCCTAAAGAAGACTAAATAAGCAAAAAGGTTGAACCCATGTTATCGGTTCAACCTTTTTTTTGGTTATCAGATTACGACCTGGTTCTTGCCAGCGCCTTTGCCGGCATACATCTTAACATCGGCAAGTTCGACCCATTTTTCTAAGGTCAGGTCTTTTCTATATTCGCTCGCCCCAACCGTGATGGTGATGCGGATTTCCGTCTGACGGTAATAGAAGATCTCTTCTTCAATCCTCTTTCTAAGTTCTTCCAGTTTATCGAAGACGGTCTTTTCCTTGCCTTCCCTTAGGACAATGACGAATTCCTCGCCGCCATAACGGCAGACGAAGTCATCCTTCAAAGTGTCCGTGGTAATCTCCGCGACCTTTTTCAAAATATCGTCCCCAACGACATGGCCATATGTATCGTTGACGATTTTGAAGTCATCGATATCGAACAAAGCGAGTGTCGTGGAATCCTTGTCCTCGTCCTCAAAGTAGTCATAGAGGCCATAACGGTTGCTGATTTGAGTCAATTCGTCGGTCCTCGATTCATTTCTGATCCTATTTTCTAGCGATAAGGCGTATTTGACGAAGACCAATAGGTATGAGGCGACGAAGGCGAAGACCGCGATCGCGTGGGTGACGAACAAAGTGGTTTCAAGCCACTTATCGATATAGTAATAAGGAGCGACGTTTTGGGTAACGAAATACAAACTTAGGTAAAACGCTAAGGAAAGTCCGACCCAAACAACGGATCCCCTGATATTCCTGGCTTTTGAGAAATAGGAAGTGAAGAAGGAGACGACGCATAAACCGATTAGGTAAAGATGGAATCCCGCGCCAAATCCTAGCATTACGGTCGTCACGGATATAAAGACGAAGAATTCGTTCCCGCAAAGCAAGGCGTAAAGATAATGCTTCCTTTTGTTCAAAACGAGGAAGAATAGACAATAGAAGAGGATGGTGACCCCATCGACTATCGCGAGGATATGGAGCCCCGCGATAAGGAAGAGGATGAGATAAAAGACCCTGACGACCAAATAAATGATATTCGCGCTATAACAAGTCTTCCTAATCGTGCTGTAATAGTTCGTTTTTTCTGACGAAACGCTCATTATCGAAATTCTCCAGTGATAAGATTATATAACGTATAAAGTTTTTTGGAATTTTTAATTATATTAAGTTCGTTCACATGTGTTTTTGTTATAATTTCGCCGCTGATAAAGCAGTAAGAGATTGTTACAAAGTGGAGGAAACAATGAAAAAGAAAATCATATTCGTGGTAATACCGTTGTTATTGCCCATCATGAGCTGCGGGAATGGGGAAGCGAAGCCCCAGAAAGTCTATTTCGAGAATTGGAATGAATGCTCAGCCCTAACCTCATTGAAGGAATACGTCGCTAAAGTCACCAACAAAAACGATAAGGAGAATTTCATCCCCGTCGAGGATAGAATCGCGACTTTCGATATGGATGGCACCTTCATCGGAGAGCTCTATCCTAGCTATTTCGAATACAACATGCTCGAATACCGCGTCCTCGATGATCCTACCTATAAGGACAAAGCCCCAGATGACGTCAAGGAAACCGCGCAGGATATCCGCGATTTCGTTAGAACCGGCAAAGCCTTACCAAAATATGATGACCAATATGGCTTCGATATCAAACATGCGCTTGCCGCCGCCAAAGCCTATTCTGACATGACCATCAAGGAATTCGATGAATACGTCAAGGAATTCGCGAAGAAAACCCCGAACGGATTCACCGGCATGACCTACGCCGAATCCTTCTATAAGCCAATCCTCGATGTCTTCGACTATCTTAAGGACAACGATTTCACCTATTATGTGGTTTCCGGTTCCGATAGGTTTATTTGCCGCGCCCTCGTCGATAGCCTAGGCATTGACAGCAATAGGGTTATCGGCATGGATATCACCTTGAAGTCCACCAATCAAGGCGAAAATGACGGCGTCAATTACACGATGACCCCAGAAGAGAACCTCATCCGTACCGATGAGCTCATCATCAAGAACCTCAAGACCAATAAGGTAAAGCAGATCGCTCAGGAAATCGGCAAGACCCCTGTTCTTTCTTTTGGTAATAGTGGTGGCGATTCCGCGATGCATAATTATTGCCTTGGCAATTCCAAATATAAGGGCACCAAAGCCTTCATGCTCGTCGCCGATGACGATACGAGGGACCACGCGAAGAAATTCGGTGAAACCGACGAAGCCTTCCAAACGAGGATCAATAAACTAAACGACGATTGGACCAAAGCCAATTACAACGTCATCTCCATGAAGAACGACTTCAAGACGATTTATGGGGCTGGTGTCACCAAAACCGACTTCGTTTTCCCAAAATAAGCGACCCGTTACATCATTTTAGCCATTGGAGTCATGAAAAATTCCAATGGCTTTTAAATATCAATTTGGTAAAATGAATCCATGGACAAACGCGAATCTAGAGAAGATTATCTTGAAGCGATATTGCAGCTTTATAATGAAGGCCATTCGCCTAAATCGATTGATGTCGCCAATAAGCTTGGCTTTAGTAAGCCTAGCGTTTCGATCGCGGTCAAAAAACTGAAACAGGATAAGCTGATAACCGTTGAAAAAGACGGCTCTTTGATGTTAACCAAAGAAGGCCACAAAATCGCTGAGAACACTCTTGAAAAACATGAATTCCTTACGGCTTTTTTCATCAAAATCGGGGTTGATCCTATCTCCGCCGAAGACCAAGCCTGCAAGATAGAGCATGGCATCGACGAAGACACCTTCCAAAAACTAAAAAAATTCATCTGCAAATAAACTTCGTTTTTGTATTTGACTAGCGAAAGGCGACCTTATATAATTTGCCAAGTTAGTGAAGACTAACTATTCTTTTTAGAGGAACGTTAGTCATAACTAACCAGAGGAGGTCGAATATGCCAATTGCATTAGCGCCACTAAACGAAGAACTTACCATCGTGAAGATCCTTCTTGATGAAAAGAACAAGAAGCACCTTGAAAGCCTCGGCATTCTTCCGAAAGCCAAAGTCAAGGTCCTTTCCTCCATGAATGGAGGAGTTATCCTCGTTGTCAAAGACGGCAGACTAGCTCTCGACCGTTCGATCGCCTCCAAAATTCTAGTAGCGTAGAAAGGTAGGAATCATGCTAAAAACACTAGAGAAGTTTGAAATAGGCGAGACTGGCCTAATCAAAAAAGTCGAGGGCGAGGGGCGCCTTCGCAGAAGGCTTTTCGACATGGGCGTTACCCCTGGAGCGAAAGTCTATTTACGTAAAAAAGCCCCGCTTGGCGATCCTCTTGAAATCACTATAAGAGGCTATGAATTATCGCTTAGGCTAAGCGAAGCCAAATTGGTGGTTTTGGAAGTGGAGGACAAGCAATGAAAAGATTTGCGTTAGCCGGAAATCCCAATTGCGGCAAAACCACTTTGTTCAACGCCCTTACAGGGTCAACCGCCCACGTCGGTAACTGGCCTGGGGTCACCGTTGAGAAAAAAGACGGCGTTTATAAGAAATTAAAGGAACACGTCTCCATCATCGACCTCCCTGGTATCTATTCGCTTTCACCATATACCAACGAAGAGGTCATCTCGAGAAATTACATTCTCGATGAAAAACCAGACTGCGTCATCAACATCGTCGATGCCACGAACCTCGAAAGGAACCTCTATCTCACCACCCAACTTTTGGAGATCGATGTCCCAGTCGTCTTGGCCATCAACATGATGGACGTCTTGGAAAAACAAGGGGATGTCCTCAACGAAAAGCTTCTTTCCGAGAAACTTGGGGTTCCCGTCATCAAGGTTTCCGCCTTGAAGGAAGATAACCTCGAAGAACTCATGCAGGCGGCCTATGAAGCTAGCCTTAAGCAAAGGAGTGGCCGCACTATCATCGAGGATAAGGACCTCAACCACCTTATCGGCGACCTTCAAATCGCCTTCAAGGGCAAAGGGGTAGCCAATCCTTTATTCCACGCGGTCAAACTCGCGGAAAGCGATGAGATCGAGGTCAAAGACCATCAAGACCTCATGGAAATGGTCGGCGAATTCAAGAAGACCATCAAAAACGACGTCTTCGGGGATGATATCGAAGCCATCATCGCAGACGAAAGATACAATTATATTTCCAAAAATTTCTCTGAAGTCATCATCAGAAAAGAAAAAGAAGAAAAGGGAAATGAAGAACCAAAGGTCAAAACGACCAGAAGCGACAAGATCGATAAGGTCCTTACCCACAAGGTGTTTGGTTTATTGATCTTCGCGGCCATCCTCTTCCTTGTCTTCCATTTCACCTTCGCTGAGGATTTGTTCTTCCTCCATGCCGCCGGCGTCCAATTCACGCCCTGCTTTGAAGGATCGATTTACGAAGGCATCTTCTGGACTGACGGCGGAATCAATTCCCCCGGCGTCATCCTCTTCAATTTCTTCGATATGTCGTTCTCCGCGATAATCGAAGCGACAAGAAATGCGATGGAAGGCGGGCTACCAGTAGAGGCGGCCTGGTTCACTGGTTTCGTTACTGACGGTGTCCTTACCGGATTATTCGCGATCCTTGGCTTCTTGCCACAGATCTTGCTCCTCTTCCTCTTCTTCTCCATCATGGAGGATTCCGGATACATGGCCCGTGTCGCCTTTATCCTTGATAGGATTTTCCGCAAGTTTGGGTTATCCGGCCGTGCCTTCATCCCGATGATCATGGGCTTTGGCTGCTCGGTCCCGGCGATGATCAACACAAGGACCCTCGCGGATGAAAAGGAAAAGACCGCGACCATCAGGGTCATTCCTTTCTTCTCCTGTGGCGCCAAACTCCCGATTCTCGTCGCTATCGCGGGAGGTATCGTCCAGCATTTCGGCTTCGCTAACGCTGACGTCATCACTTATTCGATGTATGTCGTAGGTATAATCGCTGCGATTGCCTGCTTGATCATCATGAGAAAGACCACGATGAGAGGCGACGCCGCCCCATTCATCATGGAACTCCCCGCTTATCATTTACCCCAATTCAAATCCTTGATGATCCACCTTTGGGATAAGGCCAAACACTTCGTTAAGAAGGCCTTCACCATCATCTTGGCTTCCACCATCGTCATCTGGTTCCTCTCTAATTTCGGCTGGAACTGGCATTATCTTGGAACCTTTGAAGGCTCCATCCTCCAAAGTATCGGCCAATTCATTCAGCCGATCTTCACGCCTCTTGGCTTTGGTTCGCAGCTTACCGCCCTTGGCTTTGTCTTCGCGGTTGCCGCGATCACGGGACTTATCGCCAAAGAAAACGTCATCGCCACCTTTATTGCGATGGCGACCATCGTCATCACTTCGCTTTCTCCTGATGCCATCGCCGCAATCGAAGCCGATGAAGAAGGCATCGAGGCCGCAACTGCGATGATTGCCGCTTCCGGCATTACCTGGCAAGGTTGCATTTCCTTCATAACCTTCAACATGTTGACGATTCCTTGTTTTGCCGCCTGTGCGACTGCGAAAGCCGAGCTTCCAAAAGGAAAGTTCAAATGGACTCTCCTCTTCTGGTTTGTCTCTTCCTATATCGGGGCCTCCTTCGTCTATTGCTTCCTCTCGATGTTCTCAGTCGAGTCGTTAGCTTGGGCGATCCCTGTTACCGTTGGCATGATCGCGCTTGCCGTCGGGGCTGGATTTGGAATCCATTTCTATAACAAAAAACGCGACGCGAAAGTTAACGCGTAAGGAGTAAAAAGATGTCAGGTGAAGCACTATCGATATTGCTAATGGTCTTAACGATAGTGTTTTCACTTGGCTTTATCGGGTTGCTGGTTGGTAGGTATATCTATAAAAGGAGTCATAATCTACCAACTGGCGACTGTGCCTCCTGCTATTTGAAATCGAAGAAGTTCCTTAAGGAATATCATAAGAAATACCGTTGAACCATGAACAAATACGAATTAGGCATCGATGGGATGAGATGTGGAATGTGCGAGATCCACGTCGAGGAAATGGTCGAAAAGAAAATAAAAGCCAAAAAAAGCAAAGCCTCGCATTTAACAAACAAACTTGTGGTTTTTTCGGAAGAAGAACTGACAAAAGAGGATTTTGAAAAGGCCTTTGTTGAATCCGGTTATCGGGTTCTCTCGTTTAAGAAGGAGAAGGCAATAAAAAAGTTATTCGGTTGGAGGTAGAAAGATGCCGGAATTTGCGTATCCGTTAATCGGAATACCATTAATCTTCCTCTGCACCACGATCGGTGCCTTTTTTGTCTTTCTGATCCGCAAAAAGGAAATATCCCCGAGGTTGAACAAAATCTTTACGGGCTTTGCCGCCGGGGTTATGTTCTCGGCTTCCTTTTTCTCGCTTATTAAGCCGGCCTTAGAAAGCGAAGTCACCTATATGCCTTCATGGGTAGTCGTCGCTATATCGATAGTCCTAGGTGGCCTCTTCCTATGGGGCATAGACAAACTAATTCCCCATTTCCACACCAAGGAAAACAAAGAAGAGGGCATTAGAACTAAAAAGATATCCAAGACATCCAAGATGTTTTTGGCGGTCACCATCCATAATGTGCCGGAAGGACTTTCGGTTGGCATCGGTTTCGGCGTTGCTCTTTCCCAGCCGAATAACGGAGCGTTGCTAATGGGGGCTTTGTTTCTAGCAATAGGTATCGGCATCCAGAATATCCCCGAAGGGGCGGTTGTCTCCCTCCCTATAAAAGGAGAGACGGGATCTAGTGGGAAAGCATTCGTCTTTGGCATGCTTTCAGGCATAGTCGAGCCAATCGCCGCGATTTTGGGTTTGTTCCTGGCTATGCAAATCCAAGGGATTATGCCTTGGGCTTTGGCTTTTGCCGCGGGCTGTATGATTTACGTTGTCGCGGAAGAGATGATCCCCGAGATGACTAGCGAAGGGCATGACCATTTCGGTGTCTGGTCATTCATCATCGGTTTCGTCGTGATGCTCGCTCTTGATTGCGTCCAAATCTAAAAACAAGCGACCCCTGTATCGAAAATCGATTGTTCTTAAGGTGTGACGTCACACCTTTTTTCTTTCGTCTTGTTCTAAATAATTCCAGTAACTCAAAATTGTTGGGTTTTTCGCGTTTCCCTTCATAAAAGCGGTTTCATGTTTTTGTAAAACAAAAAACCTTGAAAAACGACCCAAATGGTAGAAGGATTATTCCGCACAAGAAAGGTGTTATTTATGAAAATCAAATACTTACCCCTAATTCTTTCCCTCTCCGCGTTGCTTGTTGCTTGCGGCGGGAATTCCTCATCAAACACTAGCGGCGAATCCAAACAGAGCGATTCTTCTTCCTTGACCAGCGAGGATTCCAAGGAAAGTGAAGCCTCCTCCTTAACCAGCGAGGATTCCAAAGAAAGTGAAACCTCCGCTTCGAGCGAAGAAAGCGCTGAATCCCCTGTCGAATCTGGTGATTCCTCCGAAGAACCGTCCGAGTCTTCGGTCGAGTCAGTCGAATCGTCTGAGGAATCTAGCGAAGAGCCTTCTTCCTCTGAGCAATCTTCGGAAGAAGAAGTTGATTGGTTTGACCTTGCTCTCGACTATTACGATGGCGAAAACCTCGCTTATTCTGACCTTTTCCCTGCAGAAGCCTTCACCGATGCTTCATTGCCGGAAGCCCCTGCCTTCCTTGAAGACCTCGATTATGGATTTGGCTATTCTTCCTTTGAAGGCGATGAGGAGACTTGGAAATATGCCCTTATCGTTATGGAAGCCACTCATGAAGAAGAATTCTTCGATCTCCTTTTCGCTAACGATTACCTAGAATATTTTGTCGATTCCTTCTTTGGAAGTTTTTCTTTGGTCGTTGACGAAGCACGCGAAAGCGGTTTGGAATTCGATATTTCCTTGGTTTATGCAGAACAAGAATCTGAAGAACCTACATTCCTAGAAGTCTATGTCTATGATACTAATGATACTTTCGGTAATAGCTTGACCTCTGATACCGCTTGGAGCGAAGCGGATCTTAAGCTAATGAACGATTCCTTCGGCTTCGCTCTTCCTTTCCTCAAATTTGGTATTAATGAGGGCTGGACAGATTACAGCGAGTACTTTGAAGAAGAGGGCTACGGAAATATTTATTTCAACGATGGTTATCTTTACGATCTTTCCGAGGATTACATCGAGTTGTTGGTCGCCGATGGATTTGCTTTGGACGATGATGGATATTACACCAAAGGAGACGCCGAGAAATGGGTTTCCGTCGATGTTGGCTGGAGTGATGTCGGCAACTTCATCGATGTTTATTTCTCCCTTCCGGAAGAGGAAGAACCAGAACAGCCAGAAATTCCAGGAGAAGGCGATTATGTCAATGTTTTGACTGGCGCTGGATTTGGAACAAGCGGATCCAACTACAACACCTTGACCTATACTGCCAAAAATGGCGTTTCCTATAAGGCCGTTGCTGCAGGATCATATGATTCCATCCAACTTCGCGGAAAGAGCGGTTCCGGTTTGACAATGACTTCTAACCCAAATAACTTGGTCATCGATTCCATCACTGTTGTCTTCAACGCCGAAACCTATCAAATCCGCGTTCTTGATATCTATGCGGATACCAAGGCGTTTGATATCTCCGCGATGTATGATGGAACTGCCAAGATGGCTGGTTCGATCCAATATGAGCAAAGCAAAAATGTCCTCGAATACACCTTCGACGATTTCCCCGAAGGAACGACATATTTCGGCGTCCGCAGCCACGAAAGCGCTCTTTATATCGACGCTTTGATCGTCAACTTCGTCGCCGCCGAATAAACTACCGTTTTCCCTTATTTAGCTAAAAACGGTTGTTATTAGAGGGTAATTAAAATGAAGCGAATTTACCTAGCTGGAGGTTGTTTCTGGGGCATGGAGAAATTCTTTTCCATGACCAAAGGCGTCCTTTCCACGCGGGTAGGTTATGCGAACGGGAATTTGGATAATCCTTCATATAAAGATCTAAAGGAAGGCAGGGACACCTCTGCTGAAACCGTGGAAATTGAATATGATGAATCCATCCTTCCGTTAACCTCAATCCTCGAACTCTTCCTCCGTGTCGTTGATCCATATGCGGTTAACAAGCAAGGCGAAGACGAAGGCCTTCAATATCGCAGCGGAGTCTATTATGAATATGAGGCCGACAAGCAAATCGTCCTCGATTACTTTAAAAAGACCCTTAGACCAGATTACAAAATCGAGGTCAAACAACTCGCGACATTCTATAAAGCCGAGGAGTACCATCAGGATTACCTCAATAAAAACCCAACAGGATACTGCCATATCAACATGGCTAAGCTAAAACCGGAAGAACGGAAATAAGCTATATATCTACAGGCAATTAGGCTATCGTCGAGATAGCCTTTTTGTTTGCCAAACGATATCTAAAATTTCGTCAATAAAAATAAAAGCGAAACAAGCATTCATTTGTGATGGCTAATTGATTATGAGCTGATCTTTCTAAACTGATAATCCATTGTATCGCAGTCCACTTTTAAAAGGACGAAAGATGAGGGAAGCGGATAGGATAGATAGGTGAAGCTTTGATAGAAGTGCTTCCAAATTTATTTATGCTTTGAGTTAAATATGGTCTAAGTACCTACGGCAATCAAGGGGTGCCCTTTTTGGAATAACAAGTGGCTCTCCTGTCTTCCATCAGCAGGCGGGTCGCATAGGCCAACCCCAGGCTTAATGAGTATACAAAAGGAGATTCATATTCAAATAGGTAGATAAAAGAAAAACCCTGCAATAATTCGCTATAAGATTTTGAATTGCAGGGTTTTAAAAGTCTTTTTTGAACGGTTTTAACGTTTATGAAGACGGTGGACAGCCTCACTAATCTCGGCGAGCTCTGGGACCTCTTTTTCCTCGATTTGGCCATTGTCGCAGGCTTCGGAGAATTCCTTTTCAATAGGTAGCTCGGCAACAAACGGGATGGAGAATTTGTCCGCGAGTTCCTGGGCCTTTCCCTCTCCAAACGGATAAAGCTTTTCCCCACATTTTGAGCAGACCATATAAGCCATGTTCATGACCAAACCGATGACAGGGATATCCATCATGGCCGCCATCCTAACGGCTTTCTCAACAATCATCGAGACAAGATCTTGAGGAGTGGCAACGACGACAATCGCATCAACAGGAAGAGATTGAAAAACCGTCAATGGAACGTCTCCCGTTCCTGGCGGCATATCGACATAAAGCTCATCGATTTCACCATATTCGACATCGGTCCAAAATTGTCTTACCAATCCGGAGATTACTGGACCTCTCCAAATAACAGGTGAACCTGGGTCATCAGTCATGAGGTTTAAGGAAACGACCTCAATCCCGGATTTTGTTTTGGCAGGATAAATCGATTTCTCGGTTCCGGTAAGCATTTCGGTCAAACCGAAAATCTTTGGGATAGATGGTCCGGTGATATCCGCATCGATTATCGCGACTTTCTTTCCTTCTTGCCTAGCTCTAACCGCTAGCAAAGAAGTGGTGAGGGATTTACCGACGCCACCTTTTCCAGAAACTACGCCAATAACTTTTTTGATGTTGGAGTTTTGATTTTGTTCGAGCAACATGCTCTTGCCGTCTTGATCGTTCATTTTTATTCCTCGGATTCAGAGAGTCTATCACTCATGTAGTTGATAACCGCTTTACGCGTGACGATGCCTTGGAAGGCTCCGGAAGCATCGACTAAAGGTACGAAGTTCTGACTGACCACCAAGTCGATTAGGTTATCGATTTCGGTATCAAGGGTGCAGGGGACGATGAATCTTTCAAGGGAGACGCTAGAAATAGGTTCTTTATAGACGTCTGGATTCCCTCTTCCGTTCGCGACCTTCTTAAGGATCGCAAAGGCGGAAAGAGAATAGAGATAACGGTTGCTATCCCTTTCCAAAACGGGAATGGAAGCGAGGTTACTCTTTAAAAGAACCTTTAAGGCTTCATCAATGGTCATGTCGTTAAACAAATGAACGACCTTCGCTTTCGCGGTTGCTAAATCTTTTGCTTTCATGGGTCTAATTATAAAGAGAATGCTTTTCCTTTGGAAATAGTCTAGATGTGCCCTCTCGCGGAAAAGAGGACTTTATCCGCGACTTCCTTCCCACAACGGGCTTCAACGATTTTTAGGGCAAATTCAATCGTGAAGGCCATCGCTCTTCCGGTGATCATATTCTTATCTTGGATGACGCCTTCGTTTACCAAATTCCCGTATTCACCTTCAAAACCTGGGTAGACGGTATAGTTAAGTCCTTTTAAATATCCGTATTTCCCAAGGATGCTTGGGGCTGCGCATATTGCATACACGTCCTTATTATTATCCTTAAAGCCCTTAATCAATTCCTCGACTTCCTTTGACGCTAAGAGATTATCGACACCTTTCTTTCCTCCAGGAAGAACGAGGAAATCGTATTCATCGGGATTGATTTCCTTTAATAGCTTATTGGCTTTGACGACAAGCCCCATAGAAGAAGTGACTTCGATATTCCCATCAATTGAAGCAAGGGTTGGCTCAATCATTCCGCTACGGCAGAAGATGTCCATCGTGGTTAGGGCTTCGGTTTGTTCGAAGCCGTTTGCTAAGGTAATTAAGGCTTTCATATGTTTCCTCCTCCCTAATTATACGTTTTTCTCTCGAACCTTTCCTTTATGAAAGGTAAAATAGATGGGCAATGGTTAAGAAAAAGAAGAAATACCGTAAATACAAAGGGACCTCCTTCCGCCAAGGCGGGGAGGATTATGCCCCAAACAAGAATGAAAAGAGCTCGGGACTAGCCGCGAGCTCTACTTCCTATAAGGATCATTACGATGCCGCTTAGGCATTAATAATCTAGATAATCAAGAATCCTATTAACGGTTTCTAAAGTATCGTCTAGCGCATAATTCTTCTCACTTGGAACGTGGAGAAGGACCGCGCTATTTTTCTTATAGAGGGCTTCATAATAGACGGCATTAGCCACGAACCTTCCTGGGTCGATCGCGATATCGACCTTCTCACCTTGGGAAAGAACGTATTGCTGAAGGGAGAATAAATCGTGGGAACCTTGATATGAGGGAAGGCCATCTTCATGAATGGTTTCGTTTTGACGGACGACACCGGCTTCATCTGGTTGGACGGAACTCATCTGGTTATAAGCGTATGTCTCAAGGGTCGGGCGTTGGACGAATGGGGAAAGAGCGAGGATCAAAACCGCCTCCGGTTTCTCTTTGTCGACCGCTTCGTTAAAGACGGAAATCGCCTTATCGTATTCAACCGGTAACAACGCGGTTACGATTCCATCCCTTTTTAGTCTCGGCAATAAAAGTTCTGAGGTATTCACTGCTTGGTCAGCATATTTTGGGAAGCCCACAACGAGAATCTTCATCGTCAATATCTCCTGATGTCTATAAACATTATAACCTAGAAAAACGGAGGAATAAATAAAATAGGAAACCACAAGTATGCGCATGCATAAGAAATTTCGCTCTTGCGCGGTTTTCCTAGTTGAGTATACTTTCTCTTGCCTTGGGGTGTAGCCAAGCGGTAAGGCACGGGTCTCTGAAACCCGCATACACTGGTCCGATCCCAGTCACCCCAGCCAAATTGAAATTGAATAGGTGGGCTCAAATCCCACCTTTTTCTTGCTCAAATTAGACATATTCATAAACCCGCAAATATTGGGCTTTTGCAGGGAAAATAAAAACGAATTGCAGGGTTTTTGCAATTCGTTTTGAACGCTTTCACTAGGCTTTGACAATCTCTTTGAGGATCTCAATCATCGTGTTGAATTCCCTGACAGAGACGTATTCGAAACGACCGTGGTGGTTATAAGAACCGGTTCCCAAATTGGGTGTTGGGCAACCTTTAAAGGAGAATGTCGCTCCATCCGTTCCACCCCTAATCGGGTTGAAACGAATCTTTATCCCAAGTTTTTCATAAGCCTTTTTGGCTTTCTCGATAGCCTCTGGATTGCGGTCAAGGACTTCCTTCATGTTGCGATAATCATCACCGATTTCCAAATCTATTGAAGCGGAGGGGAACAAGGCAAGGGCAACTTCCCTGGCTTTGCGGAATTCCTCTTTCTGCTCTTCGAGTTTTCCTAAATCATGGTTACGGATGATGTAATGCATCTCGGCATAATCCACGCTGCCGGTCATCCCAACGAGGTGGTTGAATCCTTCATAGCCCGAGGTGAATTGAGGCCTCTTCTTTTCTGGAAGGGCTTTATCGAAGGCGAAGGCGACATCGGAAGCGTTGACCATCTTTCCCTTTGCTTCGCCTGGATGGATGGAAACGCCATGAATACGCACGACCGCATGGGCGGCATTGAATGTTTCGCAGGCAATCTCATCATAGATTCCGCCATCAACGGTATAGGCGTATTTGGCCCCGAACTCCTTCGCGTCGAAATGATCCGGTCCCCTTCCGATTTCTTCATCGGGGGTGAAACAGAAGCAGATCGTATGGTGCTTAATTTCTGGATGGGAGACGTAATAATCGAGGACCGCAATGATTTCGGCGACGCCCGCTTTATCATCGGCTCCAAGGAGGGTATCGCCTGAAGTTACGACCAAATCATCTCCGATATGATCCCCTAAAGTCGGGAATTCCTTCGGGGACATGGAATATTCGTCATTAAGCTTGATGACTTCGCCATCATAATTTTTGATTATTTGGGGCTTAACGTCTTTCCCGGAGCATTCAAGCGCGGTATCGACGTGGGCATTTAAGCCAATTGGGTCCAATCCTTCTTCACCAAGAAGCTTTCCATAGACGATTCCATATTCATTTAAATAAGCGTCGATTCCCATTTCCTTCAAATCGGCGATTAACCTTCTGGAAAGGTCTAATTCCTTAGCTTGGCTAGGCACCGAGAACGAGGTGTCGTCGCTTTGGGTGTCGATTTTGACATAATCGATGAATCTTTGAAGTGCTTTGTCCATTGTTTTTTGCCTCCTTGCTACGCAATTTGATTGACAAGTTCTTGACGAGGCCTATTATATGAATGTTTGTTCATATTTTAAAGGAAAATGATTATGACTACGACAAAGAAAAAGAAAGAAGAAGGGGTCCTCGATCTGGCGAGTCAGGACGCTCTCCAAAAACAATTCATGAAAGAAAGGGCCAATCGTGTCTTAAGCAGTGCCTTATCAAGAACCGCTTTATCCACCGTTAGCTTCGTCCCCGCTTCCGTCAAAGACGTTAATCCGGCTTTCTCGGTGGAAGTGAAGACGATGTCTGTCACCAACCAACGCGCTTCCGGCAGATGCTGGATATTCGCTGGACTCAACTTCCTTCGCGAAATCATCGCCAAGAAATTGAATCTCTCAAATTTCGAGCTTTCCCAAAACTATATTTCCCTCTTCGATAAAATCGAAAAGGCCAATTTTGCTTTGGAAAGCGTCCTTTCCCTTGCGGATAGACCGAATGATGACCGCGTTCTCGCCTTTATCCTAAATGATCCCGTTTCCGATGGAGGACAATGGGATATGCTCGTCAACCTCGTTGAGAAATATGGTCTTCTTCCAAAGTCGGCCTTTCCCGAAACATACCAATCCGAGAATACCCGCGAAACCGACTTCATGTGCAATTGCCGCATCCGCGCCTTTGCCGCGCTTGCCCATAAGCTCGTGAAGGAAGGCAAACTCAAGGAGGCTAGGGAAGAAAAGGAAAAAGCGATGAAAGATATCTATAACATGTTCATCGCTGCCTTTGGCATTCCTCCAAAAACCTTCGATTTCGCCTATACGGATAAGAAGGACAAATACCATGTTGAAATGGGTCTTACACCACTTGAATTCAAGAAGAAATACATTGGAAAAGAGATGAGCCTATACCAGTCTCTCATCAATTCCCCGACCGACGATAAGCCATATAACAAAAACTTCACCATCGATTATCTTGGAAACGTCATTGAGGGAAAACGAATCAATCACCTCAATGTCACCATGAAGAGGATGAAAGAAGCCATCATCGCCCAACTCAAAGGCGGGTTCCCCGTTTGGTTTGGCTCGGATGTTTCCTTCTATAGGGATAGAGATTCCTTCGCATGGGACGATAATGCCTACGATTATGTCTCTGGACTAAACTTCAAACCAGACTTCGATAAGGGCGACATGCTCGATTTCAAGGCCTCCGCCATGAATCATGCAATGCTCATAGTTGGTGTTGATCTAGTCGATGGCAAACCAACCCGTTGGAAGATCGAGAACTCCTGGGGGAAGACCGGTGGCCTTGATGGCTATTACGTCATGAGCGATTCCTGGTTTGAAAAATTCGTTTATCAAGCCGTCGTTAAGAAGGATTTGCTCACCGAAAAGGAAATGGCCGCTACCAAAAAAGAACCAACTCATCTGCCTCCATGGGACCCGATGGGAACGCTTGCTGACTAATTGAAAATAACTACCGTTTCTTACGATTAAAAGCAAAACGGTAGTTTTTTTGAACCTAAAAGCGAAGTTTATTTGAACACTAAAATCTGCCTTGCTTTCATTATCTAGTAATTAAAACTAGATTATTGATTATTAAGAACTAGTATTGTAAACTAGATGTCGTAAGGAAGATTTGATTATGTGCATCCGCGACATCGAATTACCCTCTTATAGCCTAAAAGAGGAGTTATGGAATTCAATAAGCCATGGTTTGGGAGCCATTGCCGCTCTAATCATGGCGCCTTTCTTCATGATCAAGGCAATTGAACGAGGAACCGTTATCTCTATTATTTCGGTTTCCATCTATCTTTTTGCCTTTTTCATTACCTTTCTCTTCTCTTGCCTTTATCACGGTTTAGGAAGAAACAACGGAAAAAGGGTGTTCCGAATCCTCGATCATGATGGTGTCTTTCTCCTTATTATGGGAAGTTATGCTCCCTTTTCCTTGGTTGCCTTATATGAATCAGGTCAGCAGATTTGGGGTATTCTCGTATTTTGCTTCGTTTATGCCTTATCGATTCTAGGTATTGTCTTAAATTCAATTAACATAAAGAAATATGCGGTCCTATCGTATGTTTTGTACATTGGGCTAGGGTCGACAATCGTTTTGGCCCTCTATCCGTTATATTTAGCCAAAGGCTTTATATTTTGCTTATGGCTATTTCTATCCGGCTGTCTATATTGGATAGGGGCCATGCTTTACGCATTTGGAAAGAAGAAGAGTCCAAAATTTCATGTGGTATTCCATTTCTTCATCCTCGCCGCAGCAATTTCGATGGCCTTGGAAATCTATTTCTTAGTGCTTTAAGGGAACAAAGGTATTTGGTAAAATTAAAGCCTAAGGAGAAAAAGACCTATGGCTGAAGAAAAAGTCCAGAAGTACAAATGCCTCATCTGCGGTGAGATCGTTGTTCCCGAGAATGGCGTTTGCCCAATCTGCGGCGCGGGCGAAGATATGCTTGTCCCCGTCGACGACGACGGAAACGAAATCAAGTAAACTGACGTGCCATTAGGGGCTGTTAAGAAACCTAAAAGGTGACTAAGCCCCTTTTAGTTTACGAAAAAGAGGCGAAATCGCAAGAAATCGCCTCTTTGTTACAATATCTCTTG
>ONFU01000053.1 GCA_900317165.1 uncultured Erysipelotrichaceae bacterium | reverse complement strand
TTTGTCCAATTTTGAATAAGTGACTTTGGACAACGACAAAAAGAAATGGGGCCGTCGTTCACCTATTAGGTTTTCGAACAGCCCCTTTGATGATTGAACAGCCCTTTAAGCGATATAGTTCACCGTGTAGGAAGAGGTGATACCGAGCTGATCCTGGATGGCCAGGAACTCTTCCTCCGTCCCTTTGAAGTTGATGGTTTCGAGGTTCGGGCATTGATGGAAGACCTTGCCATGATATTTCTGAACCGTAACGCCGGCTTCAAGGTTGACCGTTTTCAGATTATCCATATCGCTGCAAGCGAACGACTGGAGCGTAACGTCTTTGCCAAACGTCAGTTCCTCGACGGGATCTAGGTTTAGCAAAGCGTAATGTCCAACCAATCCGCTTTGGATTTCGATCTTCTTCAAACTGGTGGGCACGTAGCAACGGCAGGCGTTGATCGTCGCGTCTTCGTATATGACGTACCACTGGCTTTCCGGGAGATGCCTGCGGTCGTCAGGCACCGGCAACTGAAGCCTTTCCTGACCGCCGCCGAAGGCGTATTTGGATAGCAGTTTGCCTAGGCTGAAGCGATCGTAGCCAACGTGCAAGCTGCTTTCTGAAATCTCGGTTTCGGAGTTCTCGTTGAAGGGGTATTGCTCAAAAACGAGCTCCGTGATTCCGTTGCTGCCGCGGAACATGGATTTCCCATATGCGGTAACATCTTTGCCAAAGGTGACTTTCTTCACCATTCCGCAGCCGCTGAAGAAGCCCGTGTGGATATCGCCGCCAGCAATGGTGATGTCCGATAGGTTGGAGGGGATATAACGGGTATAGGCGGTGTTGTTGGCATAGGGATATTGGTAAACCAGTGTGCCATCCCCGTTTCTGAAGAGATCGCCCAGCATGTCAACGCCGCTTGCCGATGGCATAAACACGGACCTTAGATTCACCAAACCGTCGAATTCGCCCCGATATACCGCCGAAGAATTGGCGGAAAGACGCAACGTCTGGATGTTGCTGCAACCCGTGAACACGTTCGGGCCCATAGAGACCACGGAATCCGGGAAGATCAGCGTTCTCAAATTGGTGCAGTTCTGGAACGCGAAATCGCCGACGGAAGTCACGCCGTTGGAGATTGTCACGCTGGTGAGTTGAGTGAGTCCCCTCAAGAAAAGGTTGGGGATTTGCTGGCAAAAATCGATGACGACTTCCGTTGGGGCATAGAAATGTTTGCCGTCGAATTCCTTTGCACCGCTTTCGTCCTGCAGATAGAACACGAGCCCATCAAGATTGTTGATGAACGGGGAGGAACCGGTGATGGCTCCCTGTGGATGGGTGTCGATGCCCGCCCAATCGGTGATGTCCCCTTCATAGAAAAGGTTTTTCAGCCCGCTCATATCGTTGAAGCAGCCATAATCGAATAGGGTGAGCGTTTTGGGGAGATAGAGGTTTTTGATGGCGCCGGTAAAGGAGAAGGCGAACTCGGGGATGATGGTGCCGCCGCGGATGACCAAATCGGTAAAGCCGTTGGGAATATAGGTCTCGAAATAGGTGGTCACGGAATTGATAACGCCGCGGAATTGCTTGTATTTCGTGGAATTCGAATAGCTTTCGTCGCCGAAATAATGGCCCAAAAGCGTATCGGTTGAATAGGTTCCGCGCGGGAGGTCCTTCTTTTTGCCGAAGAATGGCAAAGAGACTTTCGTTAGGTTGGAACAGCCCGAGAAGACGGCAAAGCCAACCGAGAGGACGTTGTCGGGCACGGTCATTTCCGTGATCGGGGTATTGGCGAACGCACGATCCCCGATGCTATGCAAAGAATCGGGCAATTCGAAGGAAGCGATGAGGGTGTTTTCGAAAGCGGAGTCGCCGATGGTCTGCAACTTGCTGGAGAGATCGACGCTCGTGATTTTGGTGTTTTTGAAGGCACCGTCGCCGATATGGATGACGTTGTTGCCCATGTAGATTTCGGTCAAATCGCTGTCGGCAAAGGCTTCGTCGCCGATGCTCGCGATGTTGTCCGGAAGGGTCAAAGACGAACGGTAGACGCCCTTAAAGGCGCGGTCGCCGATTTCGGTGACCGGAAGGTTGTTGTACGTTTCCGGAATGTGTGAATCGTAGTCGTAGTAGTCTTGAGTGATTCCGGTGATGGAATAAGCGGTCCCCTCGGCGTTGAGCTTAAAGATCATGCCCTGCGTCAATTGGTCCACCATGCCCTCGCTATAAACATATCCGCATTGGTTACATTCGTAATACGCGTGACCAGGTGCGTCGGCGGTCGGGGCGACGTCGACGTTTTCGAAGTGTCCGTACGCGCCGTGCTCGGCATAATTGATCTTGAGGTCTTCATATCCCTCGTCGACGCAGGCTATCCAATGATGGGTTTCGTTATACGACCATACCTTGGCGTAGTTGTGCGGTTTGGGACTAGTTTGTGAGTCGTCGTATTGGTAATCGCAGACGGAGCACCAGTGATGGGTATACCCGCCTTCTTCAAAGGTCGGCTCCACCACTTCTTCGTGCATGTCATGAGCTTGGGTCTGATAGAAAGATTCATATCCCTCGTCGGTGCAATACCGGATGTGGTCGTACGTGTTATGGAAGGTCCATTCGCCGTAATTGTGTTCTTTGACGGGAATGATTTCCTCATAGTAATAACCGCATTGCTTGCAGGTATATTCCCGGAGTCCCATGGTTTCAAAGGTGGCGTCGGTGGTGACGATGTTGTAATCGTGCGGCGATTTCTTGGTCAGTTCCTCATAGCCTTCGTCGACACAAAACTGAATGTGGTACTCGTGATCATAGAACAGGTACTCCTCGCTCCAGTTGTGTTCCTTTACGGGGATGGTCTCTTCAAGGACATGGTGGCAAATGCGGCAGCCATAGACATTTAAACCTTCAGTTTCAAACGTGGGGTCTAGATGGTCTTCCAATTCGTATTGATGGCGATCATAGTCGCTTTTTAGTTCCTCATAGCCTTCGTCGGTGCAGGCATGCCAGTGATATTCGTCGTCGCTGGACCATTCCGAGGAATAATGATGCTCGATTTCCGACGAAATCTCATGACTCTGCTCAGAAGATGTGGAAGGGGAGGAAGAGGAGGAAGGGGAGGAAGAGGAGGAAGGGACGGAAGGGGCGGCCGAAGAAGAGCCGGAATCAGATGAAGATGCTTTTGATTCGGAAGACTCAAAAGAAGAAGCGTCTTGGACCCTGATTCCGCAGGCGGCCAACAAAAGGGCGGTTAGAAGGAATAGTTTACTGCCACGTCTCATATATGCTCCTTGGAAATGAATGATTTGTTCATTCGTCTTGTGCTCTTTTATTATTCGTCACCTTTGCTAGAAATGCAAAGCAACAAACATTCCGTCGGCCATAAATTTTGTCATTTTGTTGGTTTGCCTGCCTCTTTTGGAAGAAAAAAAAGAGGAGGGGCGAAAAGAAAAGCCATCAAAGTCTATTCAAAGTGCCGTCCTTTCTGGTATCGATGACATCATAGATGACCACCGTATCGCCATCGACTTTATATAAGGCAACGTAGCGTCCGTTGTGAATCGGCATTTTTCGGATGCGGGCACCGGCAATCCTCAAATCTTGTATTTCTGGGTATCTTTCCGGAAACGATGATAAGGAGCGAAGCGAAGTCATGGTTTCCTCGTATAACTCCTTCGCCGCTTCTAGAGAGACGTTCCGAACAAAAAGCATGTGTTCGGTGATGCTGGAAAACGCCCTCTGCGTAATCGAAATCTTGAGTTCAGCCATTAACCGACAATCCTTTTCAACGCGGAATCGAGCTCGTCCAAACTATAGTATTTCGCGCCGTTTCTTTGCTCTAACTCAATGTCTAGGAGCCGTTCTTTCAAGGCTAGGAGGGCCTCCTTCTTTTCGTAGGTCTCTATAGACATAACGACAAGATCGCCCTCGCCGTTTTTTGTCAGAAAGATTGGCTCTCCTGTTGCTTTGCAACGTTCGGAGATTTCGCTGTATTGGTTTCGTAAAGAAGCCGAAGGGAGAATAGTCATTATTGTTTCCTCCTGATGATAACATTCTATCAAGATTTTGATATTTCATCCACTACGATGTAACGAGGAGGTCGGCGAGTTCGAGACAAGAGAAAGCCGCCATTTCTGACGATTTCCGCTTTTCCCTCATTTCGGCTATACTGAAATAAATTAATGGAGTCACTACCTATGAAAGAAGAATTACTTAAAGGCTTAAACGAAGAACAAATCGCCAAGGTCAAGGCGTGCAAAAGCCAGGAAGAAATGCTCGCGCTCGCCAAAGAAGAAGGCTTTGAGCTCACCGATGAACAATTAGAAGCCGTTAGCGGCGGATCTTGTGGTGACAGCGTGCTGGTTTGCAGCCAGTGCAGATACGATTTGGTCACGATGCTCGAACATGGCACTGGAGATCATGAAGGCTATAAGCTAGTCGAATGCAATCGCTGCCACCACCGCTGGTATGCGAAGTTTTAAGCCATCCATAAATCCATTTTCGTTAATAACGACTTCGTGAACTGTTGCTTCCTTTGTGGCTATATTAGGACGCGCAATAGGATGAAAACCGCTTGGAAGACGAATCAAATAGAGCGGCGAATGGTTTAGCCCTCTCACACCACTGTACGTGCGGTTTTCCGCATACGGCGGTTCCAATCAACAAAGCGACTTCTTCCACTTCTTGTAGATGATTGCCCTTATCCTTCCCTTGACCCATTGCCAGAGGTCTTGCAGCCGTTTCTTCATGTCCGCGAGCAGGAAGTAGTTTATCCAGCCCGCGAGCAGCCTCGAGACGTGTTTGCACATTTCCTTGGTCGGGGTCGGGTCATTTCTTTTGGTGAGCAGGCGGATTCTGGACTCCAGCGAGGCGAAAAGAAAACAACCGGCGGTTAGCCAGGTCGATTTCTATATGGGTGTTGCTGCATCGTCAGGATAAACGAGTTTGTGCAAAGCTGGATGATTCGATTCAGCCGGCCACAGATGTTGTCGTCGTCCAAATCCGATCGTCCTCAGTTGGACAAAACGACTTATCCGAGATAGAACCGCGTGATAGCGGCCTTTCTTTTTGTGACACTGTTGTGACAAGCCGTTGTATACAATGGATTAAATTAAAGGGGTAACCGAACATGAGGCAAGAACTACTCAAGGGCCTGACCGAGGAGCAGGTCGCTAAAATCAAAGCCTGTAAAAATAAAGAAGAGGTTTTAAAGGTCGCCAAGGAGGAGGGCATTGAACTTACCGATGAGCAATTAGAAGCTGTTAGCGGCGGATGTTTCACCGATTCTAAACCCGCTGTATGCCCAAAATGCGGCGCCGTCAATAATTATACTGTGTATTCGGCCCCCAATGGACGAGGAGGCGGGCAAAGAATGTGCAATAAATGCGGCTACATAGGCGATTTCTAAATAAGTGTCCAAAACCTAGATATTTTGGATAAGGATTTTAGGGCAAACACGTGAGTTTATCCTAAAAGCCATTTACCGATTTGTTGCGGTGCGGATAAAGTTTTGCTTGGAAAGAGCCGCGATCGTGCTACGCTTTTTTATAGGTCTCCTTGATATAAGAAATCAATTAGTGGGTTAATCCATTTAGGAAGCCGAGTGGGGTATCTCGGTTTTTCTTTTGCCTTCCAAGGACGGAGGATTTTGGACAACTCGTCGTTCGCGAGCCCCTAAAACAAACAAAAAGGCCGCCATGAACCTGAGGCAGCCCCTTAAAATCTTTATAACGAATAACCCAGATTTATGTCAAACGGCGCAATCAGCAGTTTCAGCAAATCCTTGTGGTAGTTGTCAAAAAAGAGTTTGATCGCCTTGCCGTAGTTCTCTTTCGTGTCGAACTCCCAATATGAGTAGTACTTTATGCATTTAATAATCTTAGTTAATTCCCTTGGTGGCTCTCCGAGTTCAATGCCGTCAATGGTAAAGAATCTTTTGAAGTATTTAATAGAAACGCAGCCTTCGCATTGAAGTTGACTGGCGGACATTTCCTCAATTTTCGCTTCAAATTGCTCAAGCCTATTGGGCTTCACTTGAAACAACTTCATCTCAACAAAGGTCTTTTTCACGATGCGCTCCTTCTTAGATCATTCGTTTACGAAAGCGTCAGTCGCCACGCACTTCCCAGTGGCCATACTTCTTTCCGCCCACGCGTTCCAGTCTTCCTTCTTTTTCTAGTGCGCTAATAATGCTTTTTGTCGTTCTCAAAGAAACGCCAAGTAGCTTAGCGAGTTCCTCTGTTTTCATAGCAGGATTGCCTTTTAGCAAAGAACGCAACCTGCTCTCTCTTGTTTCGTTAACAGAAGGAGAAAGAGGAACAACATGCAGTTCTTTGTTTTCCAATCGATTGCTCTCGTTCAGCAATAGGTTTCTAAGAAACTTAATGAGATAGCTCCTGTCTTCATGAATTCCTTTTTGCAGGTTGGTATAGTTCGCCCGTACCAAAGAATTTCTGAAATACCACGCGTTTTTAGCAAATGTATCATTGGTTACATCGAACCCCAAACTTCTCAAATATTTAATGGTGAACACCGCGGTAGTTCTGGTGTTTCCCTCTTCGAAAACGTGGATCTGCCAAAGGTTAGCGATAAAGATCGCAAGATGTTCAACGACTTCATCCATCGAAAGTTTAGAATAATCAAATCGTTTTTCGACGCCAAAGTCATACTGAAGTGTCGCTTCCAATTCTCTGTAGTCCCCATAGATAACAGACGCGCCATCAAGAACCCATTCTTTTTTTGAAAAATTATAAGTTCTTAATTGACCAGGGCGTTCCAAAATACCTTCAAACAAAACCCCATGTATCGCGAGCAATTGTCCAACGGTGAAGGTAAAAGAGTCTTCGCCGATGATTTTGGCTATTCTGATTGAGATTTTATCTGCTTCTTCGCTTCTATCGCCTACGGATGGCTTGCTCTTATAGTAAGAGTTCACTATGTCATCTAATTCATCAAGCGAGATTTCACCTCTTAAGTATCTTTCAGATTCCTGCACGAAATAAGATGAATTCTTAAGACGGTCAACATCTTGAAGGCCAATACCAGTTTCTAGCACGTAGCGGTTTGTATACTTATTTTCCATGGGAAAATATTATCATGAGATACTTTAAAGTGCAATGTTAAAGTGCAATCTGCACTTAGAAACTTAGTTCTAGGCACAATAAAAGGGGCTGTTAAGAAACCTAAAAGGTGACTAAGCCCCTTTTAGTTTACGAAAAAGAGGCGAAATCGCAAGAAATCGCCTCTTTGTTACAATATCTCTT
>ONFU01000052.1 GCA_900317165.1 uncultured Erysipelotrichaceae bacterium | reverse complement strand
CTAGGTTTATTGCTTGGAAGCATCGATACGTTGATCGTTTCCTTTATCCTTCGTTATTACAAGAGACTTGATGAGCCATCTTTAAAGAGAATGAAAATCATTCTTTTCTCTTCAATTCCTGCCGTTATTCTTACTTTCCTCCTCTTCGAAGAAGGGGCTGCAAACGCCTGGACTTATCCTTTGGCGAATGGCTTCTATATTAACGGAAGCGGGATTGGCTGGTCCTTTCCAGGCATGAAACGAAATGGCTTTGTTTTAGCTTGGTATGCCCTCTTTATTCTTGGGGGGTTCCTCGTTGCCTATTTCATTTCCGACCATCGTTTCTATAAGGAATATGGAAAACACGGGATTCTCGAAACGTGTCTTATCGTTGTCTTCATCTTCGGTATTTTGGGCGCGCGTATCTGGTATGTCGTTGGCAACTGGAACGGGGATAAAGCCGGAATGGTTGGCTTTGGCGAAAGAGTCGCAAAGGAAGGCATCCTTCCGATATTTGCCGTCTGGGAAGGCGGCTTAACGATTTTAGGCGGCGTTGTCGCGGGAATCGTCTCGGGGTTCATTTATATGGTGCTTTTCCGTAAATACGTGCCCGTTACTTTTGCTTTGGACGTTGTCGTCCCAAGCATTCTCATCGCTCAGGCAATCGGAAGGTGGGGCAATTTCTTTAACCACGAGGTATACGGCGGGCAAATCGATATCGCTAACGCTTGGTGGATGCCGACCTTTATTCAAAAAGAGATGGCGGTTGGGGCAGACCCAGGAAAACTGTTCCTTCCTTTCTTCCTTATCGAAGCCTTATTGAACGTTGCGGGATATTTCCTAATAGCCTATGGAGTGCGCTTTGCTTGGCGCAAATACAGGGCTCCCGGGGTTTTGGCGGGATTCTACATGATTTGGTACGGAGCGGTCCGTATGGTCATGGAACCCTTGCGTGACGTTTCCTATCAAATGGGGGCTGACGGCTCCTGGAGTTTTTGGAACGCGATGATTTATATAATCTTGGGCGTCGTCATGATAGGTTTGCTTCAAGCATATGAATTTTTGCTTCGCCCTCGCCTTCAAGCCAAAAAGGCTAATGAGGCAGCAACTTCTTCAAACACCCAAGAAGTTTCAGAAAACGATTTAGAAAAAGACGAAAAACCAGAAAACGAGGAGGGCAACCCGAATGAATGAAAAAAGAGTAGACGTCCTTGTCCTTGGATCTGGAATCGCGGGCATTACCGCGGGTATTTACCTTCGTAGGGGAAACATTTCCTGTCTTTTGCTTGATAAATATGCCCCGGGCGGAAAACTAAACAACATTCATCTCATCGATAATTATCCTGGGCTCCCCAATATTTCGGGCCCTGATTTTGCCATGGCCTTAGTCAACCAAGCCAATGAGCTTGGTATTGAATTTGAATACGGGGAAGTCACTTCAATCAACAAACAAGAGGACGGAATGTTTCTTGTTAAAACCGACAATGGGGATTTCGTTTGTTCAGCTTTGATTGTTGCTACGGGCGTCATCAATCCTCCCGCCGGAGTTCCAAACGAGCGCGCATTCCTTGGTAAAGGCGTCAGTTATTGCGCAACCTGCGACGGCAATTTCTTCAAAGGAAAGGACGTCTTGGTCTACGGCTATAAAGACCACGCGGTCGAAGATGCCATCTATCTTTCCTCAATCGTGAATAAGGTTTATTTCCTTCATAATTTCCCTTTGGAAGCCCCGGATTCCCATTTGAGGACGCTTGAAGAAAAGAGCAACATCGCCATCATTGAAGGCAAACTTCTTGGACTAGAAGGGGAAGAAAAGGTCGAATCAGCCAAAATCCTTGTCGAAGGAAAGGAAGAGGCAATCTCAATCAGCGCGGCATTCCCTCTTTCAGGGGAAGTGTCTTCCTCCCAATTCCTCTCGGGATTAGGCGTTCTTAATACGAATGGCTTCATCCACGTCAACGAAGCCATGGAAACGAACGTGGAAGGCATTTACGCCTGTGGGGACATCATCAAGAAAAAACTTCGTCAATTGGTTAATGCCGCCGGAGAAGGCGCGGTTGCTGCAAACTCAGCGATTTCCTACATTCATTCTCTTAGGAGAAAGGCAAAATGATCAAAGCCGTTCTCCTTTATGGTCCTTTCGACTCTGGAAAGATTGTCTTGACCCCGTTGTTTCAAAAACACGGGTATGCGATTCATGACAATTTGCCGCTGCCCCTTTATGAACCTCTTTTGGTTTCCAATGACAATTTGGACGATCGGTTTTTGCTCTTTAATGTCGATATCGAGGATATGAAGACTGTCAGAGCAATTTTGAATAAGCAAGAAGGGGTTGAAGTGACGACAATTTGCCTTTCAACTGAGGTTGACGAACTCCGTTCGAGGCTTCGCTTGAACCGTGATTCCCATCCTTTGCAAAAAAGGGGATTATCCCTAGATGAAGCCATAAAGGAAGAACATGAGCGGCTCCTCAAAGTCCGCGAAGATGGCGATGTTTACATTGACACCACGGGAATGACCTCTGAAACGCTCGTATCACTTGTTGAAAAAGAGCTTTTTTCCAATGACGAGGGACTATCAATCCTTTTTGAGAGTTTTGGCTACAAGTATGGGGTTCCAAGCGATGCCGACGTCGTTTTCGATTGCCGCCTCGTTCCCAATCCTTTTTGGGAACCATCGTTGCGTGACAAAACGGGATTAGACCCCGAAGTCATCAATTATTTGAATTCACATAAAGAAGTAGAGGATTTCTATTGTTCGATGGTCGCTTTTCTGGATAACTATCTAGAGAAGATAAAAAACAAAAACGTGAAAAGGGTCACGGTGTGTTTGGGCTGTTCCGGCGGACAGCATCGATCGATTTATTTTGCGGAGCGGCTTTTTTCGCATTATCAAAAGAAGTACCTTTCCACTATCAACCATCGCGAATTAGAACGTTACATCACGACGGGGGGCAAATAAAAAATGGATTCTATCAATCCTCAATCCTTCTGTTCTTCCGTCAAGGAGGAAATCGCTTCCCTTTCCTTTTCCAAAGAAGAAGCCCGTTCATTGCTTAGCGGTTTTACCAAATGCAATGGTTCCTTCCGCATCAGCGGAGGAAAAGAAACTTTAGATTTATCGACTGAATCGAGCAAAATCGCTGCGATGCTTTATAAAATCATCCTTGGCTTGTATTCGATTCAATGCCATTTTGGTTACACTAGAGGCATGGGCTCGCGCAAAGCGATGCGTTATCACGTATACGTTCCATCTTGCCAAGTCGTTCTTGATGATATTCAGGTCGATTTTCTAAAAAGCAAAATTCCGTCGAGTCTAGTTAAAAACGAAAAACTAATGGTCGCTTACCTTCAAGGTGCGTTTTTGGCTTCTGGATATGTAAGCGATGCGAGAAATAAGAACTACCATTTGGAATTCTCCCTCTCCGATAAAACGTATGCTTTATGGCTTTCTCATTTGATCAACAAAGCCTTGGACGGAAATTTCGATTCGAAGATAGTGGAAAGAAGAAAGAAAAGCGTTGTCTACTTCAAAAAAGGAGAGAAGATATCCGAATTCTTGGTTTATCTTCGTGCCCAGCAGTCTTGCTTGGAATTCGAAAGCATCAGGGTGGACCGCGATTTTGCGAATATAGGAAATAGGCTTCGCAATTTAGATGGGGCCAATACCCGCAAAAAAGAGGAAGCAGCCAAAACCCAACTCGCGGAAATAGAATATCTTTTATCCTCGTCTGCCTTTTCCCAAATCCAAAATCCAAAGATTCCGATTCTTTGCGAATTGCGAAGGCAAAACCCTGAGGCTTCTATGGAAATGCTCGCCGAGCTTCTAAGTGAGGAAATCGGCATGAGCGTTTCAAAAAGCAATATCAACCATTTATTTAGAACCATTCATGAACTGTATAAAAAAGAGATCGGGAAATGACCCGATCTCTTTAGTTCGATGTTGATGTTATTGAACTTTGGCAACCCAAAGGCCATGAAGATTGCAGAAAGCATAGACCTCAGCTTCATCAGGCTTTCCGCGGTAGATGAAGTCGGCAACTGGCTTATCCCCTGGGAGGAGGCGTTTAATCATGACGTTGTTGCCGTTAACAAGAGCAATGAAAGCAATATAATGGACGTCAAGCATCGGATGTTCGACACTTCCGACTTCAACATGGACACTATCGCCGTTTCTTGTGACGACCGGAATGTGTTTTTCGAATGCCGCCTCGACGCTGTTCGCGACGATTTCAGTAGCTCCGACAGGTAGACTGTCCTCAACCGAGACGAAAGCCTCTTTTGGCGAATTCATATAAAAGAACTTCATGGCATATGCCTCCTTTTTTAAGTTACTTTCTTTATACCCAAAAATAGAATTATTTCAACTGGAAAGTGGTTTTCACCGCCTCACCAATAAATTTTTTAAAAATTTTTACCCTAAAGGGTAAGGGAAAAATCCGAAAAAAATCTTTTAAAAATTTGAGCCAATTTTTGATTTTTTCCACTATTAGTTAGTAGAGGCACAAAAATTTGCCTCCTTCAAAATGACACCCACGAAAGAAGGAAAACGCTATGAGTCAATCCGAAAACACAAAACCAATCTACCGCGGATATCGTTACCGTATCTATCCTGATTCAAAAGAAGAAAAGATCATAATCAAAACCATTGAGGCCGCCAAGGAAATCTATAACTTCACTTTGGCGGAAAGGTTAAAAAACGATAGCCATTCCAAACCCGATTTCGATTATCGCTCTTTGGCGGTGTTTGCCATCTCTAAGGCCAAAGAGTTTACCGGCATCAACCCTCAAATAGGCTTCTATGTCGCGATTAGCGTCAATTCGGCTTGCGTAAAAGCAAAACAAACGGGCCAGACTCCCCTTCCAAAAAACAACAAAAGGCCAATCGGCAGTTTCACTTTGAAAGATCCTAAACCACGCATCATCGTCTCAAAGGGAAGAAGGGCTAAGGTTGAGATCAAGGGTTTCGGAACGATAGATATGATTTATCATCGCGAAATACCTAAAGGAGCGACGTTCCATACGTTTACAATCTCTAGAAATAAGGTCAATCAATACTTTATTTCTTTCGAGTGCGAATGTCCTCAACCGTTTGATAGACCCCAAATCAAAAAGGCTATTGGACTCGACTTCAGCGTTCCTAAGCTTTATGTTTCCTCTGACAAGACCGTATTTGCGGATCCTGAAAGGATTCACCAATACGAGAAACATGAGTTGTTGGTAAAAAGGGCTCAAACTAAACTGGCCAGATGCCAGAAGGGTAGTAAGAATTACGAAAAGCAAAGGGATAGAATTGCGAGGATCCATTTGAAAATCGCGAATTCCAGAACTGATTTCATTCATAAGGAAACGGCAAAACTATCCAAGAACTTCGATTTTGTGGGTATCGAAACTCTGACGATTTCAGATTTATCCGAAAGATATAGATTCTATAAACGCGCTTATGATGATTCTTGGCAAATGTTCGTCTTCGCTTTGAAATACAAAATGGAATACCAAAAGAAAATTGTCGCAGCTGTGCCGCGATATTACCCAAGTTCAAAGACATGTCATCGATGCGGGAACATAAAACGTGACCTGACCCTTCAAGATCGCATATACACGTGCCCTCGCTGCCATGCCTCCGTCGATAGAGACGTTAACGCCGCCAAGAATATACGCGACCAAGCACTGAGAAATGCCGGGTTCAAAATCCGTTATGTCGCCCCCAATTTAGTATCCTAACCTGTTGGGCAAAGTAGCCGTTCCAGGTTTGAATAGGATAAAACAACCGAGAGGCACTCGGGGGTTGCCTGTTAACGCAGGAAACAATGCCGCTTCGTGCCAGCACCGCTAACTTCCCCATCACTACCTAAGGTGGTGGGGGAGGGAGCAGGCTTTCGAATGACAAGGACAGTCAATAAAACCTAGTCGAGGATGCTTCCGTCGCGGTGACGTCCGTTCGACCATCGGCAAGGAAAAGCTGTAAAAGACACCAACCGGAAGGCTTCCGGAGTTGCCTATGAGAGTAGGAAGGACAAGTATCTCGTATGTCCAAGCCGCTTTGCTGCCTTAGATGGTATCCTGATGTAAGCCATGGCGAGGTGAATCATCATGGAAAAGGCAAAAATCACCGCGGACTATCCCATTGTCCGCAAACCGAGAGGCCCTCGGGGATCGTTCCTTGGCAAGTTTCCTATAAAGACATTTGCCACCGAGAAGACATTTCCTTCTGTCAGGCCGCACATCACTTTGATGGTAAACAACGCATCCCTTTCTAAAACAATAATAGCGTTGTTCCGGTAGGCCGCCGGGTATGCCTGCAAAAACAGGAAGAGTATTACACTCGCAGGCCGCGACATTCGAATGGCTCCGTCTATTCTTGAGAGCCATTCTTGTGGATCGGAGACTCTATATAATCCGATTCAATTGTCCTGACCCCTCCGTAATATCATCGAAGGGGTCTTCTTTTATATTTAAATACGCGCTCGTACGTATACGCGAAAACGATTATTTTATTTGCGTGGATAACGCTCCCATCATGACACCTGCCTAAGATAAAAGTTTGCGTATGTACAAAACGATAGTATTACGCGATCATGATGCGCCCTAGTCATGACGCCTGCCTAAGCAAAAGTTTCTGTGCGCGCAAAACGATATTTCTGTGCGTGCATCATGATGCTTCCGTCATGGCGTGCGTCTAAGCAAAAGTTTAGCGCGCCTGCGGAAACGATAATTTTTGAGGCATGCGCGTAATATGGATACAATAAAAACGTATGATGCTATAAAAAATATAAAAACATTCGATAAAAAGGCCATTTTTTAAAAAATATAAAAATTGTTAAAAAAACTGTTGACCTAGACCCCGAAAAGAGTAAACTATGGTCCGTTCGGCAAATGTGGGAGGCATCCCAAGTCGAACTCCGAAGGACTCAAAAAAACAATAAAAAAGTTGTTGACATGAGGCACCCTGAGGAATAAGATATGCGAGCACATGTTCGGAAGACGAACCTTCCGGAACGAGACATGTGCCCTGTTCTTTGAAAACTAAACAGATAGACAACAAACACTAAACGTCGATTCAATTAAGAATCACAACCAGATAATTCGTTGAACTAGATCAAAACAACTTATAAATTTTATTGAGAGTTTGATCCTGGCTCAGGATGAACGCTGGCGGCGTGCCTAATACATGCAAGTCGTGCGGGGTAGCTTGCTACCCAGCGGCGCACGGGTGAGTAACACGTAGGTAACCTGCCTTTAAGACGCACTTTTAGATGGACCTGCGGCACATTAGCTAGTTGGTGAGATAACAGCCCACCAAGGCGAGGATGTGTAGCCGACCTGAGAGGGTGACCGGCCACAATGGGACTGAGACACGGCCCATACTCCTACGGGAGGCAGCAGTAGGGAGTTTTCGGCAATGGGCGCAAGCCTGACCGAGCAACGCCGCGTGAGTGAGAAGGTCTTCGGATTGAATAGCTCTGTTACGAGGGAGAAATATCCGTGGTAGGAAATGACCGCGGCTTGATAGTACCTCGCCAGAAAGCACCGGCTAACTTCGTGCCAGCAGCCGCGGTAATACGAAGGGTGCAAGCGTTATCCGGAATTATTGGGCGTAAAGAGTGAGCAGGCGGCATGGCAAGTCTGAGGTGAAAGCGTGGAGCTCAACTCCATACAGCCTTGGAAACTACCAAGCTAGAGTGCTTGAGAGGTAAACGGAACTCCATGTGTAGCGGTGAAATGCGTAGATATATGGAAGAACACCAGTGGCGAAGGCGGTTTACCAGCAATGCACTGACGCTCAGTCACGAAAGCGTGGGGAGCAAATAGGATTAGATACCCTAGTAGTCCACGCCGTAAACGATGATGACTAACTATTCCTATTATGGAGTGGTGAAGCTAACGCATTAAGTCATCCGCCTGGGGAGTACGGCCGCAAGGCTGAAACTTAAAGGAATTGACGGGACCCCGCACAAGTAGTGGAGCATGTGGTTTAATTCGATGCTACGCGGAAAACCTTACCAGGGATTGCATATGATTACTACCTTCTTAGAGATAAGAAGAGACTATAAATACAGGTGGTGCATGGTTGTCGTCAGCTCGTGTCGTGAGATGTTGGGTTAAGTCCCGCAACGAGCGCAACCCTTGTCGTTAGTTACCAGCATTCAGTTGGGGACTCTAGCGAGACTGCCGATGTAAATCGGAGGAAGGTGGGGATGACGTCAAATCAGCATGCCCTTTATGTCCTGGGCTACACACGTGCTACAATGGCGACTACAAAGAGATGCAATATCGCGAGATGGAGCTAATCCCATAAAGGTCGTCTCAGTTCAGATTGGAGTCTGCAATTCGACTCCATGAAGGCGGAATTACTAGTAATCGCGGATCAGCATGCCGCGGTGAATACGTTCCCGGGGTTTGTACACACCGCCCGTCAAACCATGAGAGGTGGCAATGCTTGAAGCCGCTGTCCTAACCGTAAGGAGGGAGGCGTCTAGGGCAGGGCTGCTGATTGGGGTTAAGTCGTAACAAGGTATCCCTACGGGAACGTGGGGATGGATCACCTCCTTTCT
>ONFU01000050.1 GCA_900317165.1 uncultured Erysipelotrichaceae bacterium | reverse complement strand
AGATAGGAATCGACGAATTCCTTCTTTAACCCCGAGAAAACTATCTCGCCTTCATGGATATAGGTGATGTTGCTCGCGCATTTATCGAGATCGCTCGTGATGTGGGTGGAGAAAAGGATGGCCCTATCCTTGTTTTTGACGATATCGCGGAAGATATCGAGGATCTCATCGCGAGAGACGGGATCAAGTCCGGAGGTTGGCTCATCGAGGATCAATAATTCCGCGTTATGGGAAAGGGCGATCGCGACCGAATATTTGACCTTCATGCCGCTGGAAAGCTCCTCGAGTTTCTTATCGATATTGAGATCGAATAGCTTGCAGGCCTTCATGAATTTCTCATCGTCGAAATCGCGGTAGAAACGGCGGTTGACCTTCATAAGGCTACGAATCGTCTTATTGGGATAATAATTGAGCTCGCTTAAGGCAAAGCCGATGCGTTGCTTGTTCTCTAATTCGAATTCGTTCATCTCCTTGCCGAAAGCCTCGATTCTCCCCGCATCATAATGGATGAGGTTCATGATGCTTTTCAGCGTCGTGGTCTTTCCCGCGCCATTACGGCCGATGAAGCCCATGATCTCCCCTGGCTTTACCGAGAAGGAGACCTCTTTTAAATCAAATGTCGGATAATGCTTGCTTACCTTATCCAAAACCAGGATGTCAGTCATTTTCCACTCCTTTGAAATGCGTATAGAAAACGTCCGCCTTAAGGATGGCTAAGCCGCGGGATTTGTCGCCCATTACCATTAAGGTATCGCCTTCTTTGATATCGAACATGTCGCGGGCCTCCTTCGGAATGGTAATTTGCCCTTTGGGACCCACTTTTACACTGACGATGAAGCGATTTTCGTTAGTCTTTCTCATTTCTTACTTTTCTTACCTTTCTTACCAGATTATACAAAAGAAAAAGGCTAGACGCAAATCTAACCTTTCTAATTTCATTTCTTCTTATTTCTTGAGCATCAAGGGGATCAAGGAAGAGATAAGACCATAAGTCTGCGTGGGGAAGGCGAAGATCATCTTCGATAACTGCCTGACCCCAAGTTTCAAATTGATGATAAGGGTCAAGACATCGATATAGGTCCCGGCGTCGTCCGAGAGGATTGCGGCTCCGACTAGATGCTTCTTCTTATCGAAGACGTAGGTGATATGCTCCTCGCGTTGGTTTTTGTTTAGCCAAGACATCGTTTTCCCTAGTTCCACCTTCTCGATTCTATAGAGATTCGGGTTCTCACTTGCTTCCTTAATGGAGACGCCGATTTATTAGCCCAAAGACTTCAAAATAAGGGCCCCATGTCAACAGGAATGGCCGCTGCCTATAAAGATAACGTCATATGCCTTCATTTTCGTTTACCTCCAGAATCTTGTAGAGAATCTTATATAGGAAGATCGCCTCCTCCTCGGAAAGGTTGATGGTTTTGGCAATGGAGGAAGGCACGCAGACGGCCTTATCCTTCAACTCCCTTCCTTTCTCCGTTAAGGAGATATAGACAAAGCGGGAATCTTCCTTCCCTTTATGAATGTCGACATAGCCCTTGGCCTTGAGCTTCTTTAACAAGAGGGTCAAGGTGTTCGATTTGAGGAACAAGGCCTTTCCAAGGTCTTTCTCGGTGATCTCCTCCTTTTCCCATAAAACCATCATGACGATGTATTGGGTATAGGTGAGGTCGAGGGATTCGAGGAGAGGCTGATAATTCCTCGTGATAAGATTGGAAACCGAATATAAAGGGAAGCAGAGTTGGTTCTTCAGTTTTAATCCGTCGTATTTGTCCATACTTTATTCTTCCGCTTTGAATTGGCTAAGGAATTCGCCAAGACGGGCGAAGTCCTCTTCGTTTGGGCGTCCTTTGTTGATGAAGATCCAGGAAGCCTGGGTATGGAACTCCTTCTCACTGACGGGGATGCCTTCTTTATCGGCGACCTTCTTGACCGCCTTGAGGGTCGAGGCCCCGGAAGCGGAGGAATTGATATTGACCAAACAAGCGATCTTCTCCTTATTGGCTTTAAGGAATTCCTTGACCTCCTTATCGATATCCGCGGCATACATGGCATTGATAAGGAAAAGGATATCGGCCTTCTCTTCGAGATTATCGGAAACCTCTTTGGCCTCTACTCCTAGATAGGAAGAGACGTAATCGGCAATTTTCTTGGTATTGCCCTTCTTGCTTTTGGTGAAATAACGAATTGCTAAGTTCATGGGATTTACCTCCTATGCCTTAAATATATCGCATGCGATTTATATGTGCAAGAAAAATGCTGATCCATATTAAGATTTCTTTAAAACAGGGTGATTCTTCTATCGATTGAGGATTCCTGTTTCGCTTCTTTTATCTTATCTTCTGGCCTAAGGTTACCGATAAGGAAAGGGGAATTATCGTCATGGAGAGCGAAATTCCTCCTAATTTCCTCTTCGTCACCGTTCGCATAGCAATACCTGCATAGATGCAAACAGGAGTTATACGCGCCTATATCATTAGATAAATAGCAGGCGCAGTAATTCTTCCTAGCCTCCATCTTCTTCTTGATGTCGAGCCTTTGTCCTATGCTTCTTTCATAATCCTCAATCCTCATGCAGCCCTCGGTATCGATGCCATGTTGGGAAAGCCACTTCTCCTTTGAGCATAGGCGAAGTTCAAGGTGGTGTTTTTCGGCAATACCCTTGAAGGCTCTGGCTATTTCGATTTTGGTTTGGTCATCGCAATCCTTGATTTCCGGATGCAGTTTAGCGAGTTTTGGGTATATGTCGACGAAGCCAAAAGCGACGAGGTTCGTATAGCCTTCGAGTTTGGAGGCGATGTATTCGAATGTCTCGATATGCCTTTCCTTCGTATATTTGTTATCGATGATGATCGGGGTATAACGCCAGGAAACGGCATTGCTCCCTAATCTAGATGAAAGGAACTTGAAGTCCTCAATGACTTGGTCGATCGGGGGAACATTAGGTTCATAGTCCTTTTCAAAGCCCGTAATCGAGATATACCAGAATTGGCCATAGTCCTTGATTTCATCCAAATATTGAAGCATGGGCCGTGGATTTTTTGTACAAAAACCAAGGACATCGACTACCTTGGGGTCAAGACGAAATTTGGTGACAAGGCTAGGATAATAGGGATTGCGCACCAAAACATAGCCTTCCTTAATGCGGTTGATAAACCATTTCGCATAGAAGGCGGGGATATCAGTTCTTTGTCCCGTGTTGATGATCATAATCTTTTCTTCTTAACGGGGTTTATCCTACCACAAGGTTTTTCCCTTGTCTTAAAGGAAGCACGAAATGAAAAACTTTGCTTGCATTATACTTACCATTAGGGTAAAGTTTCGTGGCCCGAAAGGGTAAGACTTTTTAACTTTTCTTTGTATTTGATTTAGTGCAACAACGTGTTGCTTAGCACTCCCTGAAGCAAATGGTATTATTTCAGTGAACTGAGGTAATTATTTATGGAAACAAAATTAGTGCTACGGGAACTTAGAATTAAAAATGGTTATTCGCAAAAGGAATTAGCGGAAAAGGTTTTTGTTACAAGACAAGCAGTGTCACGCTGGGAAGCGGGTGAAACAATGCCAAATACAGAAACTTTAAAACTGCTTTCAAAGCTATATAACGTGTCAATAAACACACTTTTGGGTTCTCCTAACAAACTTATTTGCCAATGCTGCGGGATGCCGCTTGAAGATGAAATCATCGGAAGAAATAAAGATGGTTCAATGAATGAAGAGTATTGCAAATGGTGTTATGCCGATGGCACTTATACATATAACGATATGGATGATTTAATTAATGTTTGTATTCCTCATATGGTAAAAGAAGGATTTAATGATGAACAAGCACGTACCTATATGAGAAATATGCTTCCAAATCTTGACTATTGGAAAAGGCATAAAGAACTAAGCGATCATGGAAAATTCGATGCCTTTAAAAAACAATTAATCGAAGAAATAAATAATTTAAACATCGAAGGCATGCCAAAATTAGAAAGTCTAAGCGCACTTGTCGGAGCATATGTCAATCTGGAATATCACTTACCATCAGGTATGAAAGCCAAATTTTTAGATGATAATGTGACTTATTTAGGCAATCAACTTGAAGTAGATAATAATAGATGCTTTGGAATAGTGGCAAATGCTGAAATAATATTGATTTGCACATATGGTGTTGAAGGCGCAAATCCAGAATTAATATTGTTTAAAAGAAGACATTAACTGTGGGTGGCCCACAATTAGACAAAGTGGCCCGTTGTATCGTTTCTGGCCATTACAACCAATGTAAAATACGCACGTTTTGTATCCATTACGTGCTTTTTTATTGTTTGTGGCACTTTTGTGAGAAGACCTTGATATAATGAAAATAAATTAGGGGGACTAATATATGAAAGAAGAATTACTTAAAGGTCTAACCGAAGAGCAAATCTCCAAATTAAAGGATTGCAAATCAAGTGAAGAAGTTTTGAAAGTCGCCAAAAACGAAGGCATCGAACTAACCGACGAACAATTGCAAGCCGTCAGCGGTGGAAACTGCCTTAACGATATTAGTTGCCCAAAATGCGATGGTAACATTGATGGCTCTAGTTGTGATGACTATTACAACTATGTTTGCCCACATTGCGGATATAGATTTAAAAGAGGACGTGGAACAATTTCTTGATTAGCTTGTTCGTAATCGTTGACTACAGCATCGAGAAATCGGTGCTGTTTTTCCTTTTGTGACACATTTGTGGCAAACGCCGGGATATTATTTACTAAACAAAGGGGAATCAAAAACATGAAAGAAGAGCTATTAAAGGGCTTGACCGAAGAACAGATCGCTAAAGTTAAGGCCTGCAAAAACCAAGATCAAATCCTTAAACTTGCTAAAGAAGAAGGCATTCAATTAACCGATGAACAACTAGAAGCCGTTTCGGGAGGATGCGAGACCACTTTCAAAAAGAACGCTTATGTTCCTGATTCAGCATGCCCAAAATGTGGACGTTCTACTGGTGGACGCACTTATGGCGGGTACTATAAATACACTTGTTTTCATCACAGCCCATCCTTTGATTGGCGAGTAAAAATCGTATAATCTTCACATTAACGCGAAAAATATTTATTTAGTAAATATTCTGACAGCATCGAGAAATCGGTGCTGTTTTTCATTTTGAATTGTTTCTTAAGAATCTATAGCAGTCGATTTCTTCCGGTTGTCTTCAAATTGTGGACAACCAAAACTATGTGTTGATGGGTTTATTTGTCTTTTTATTGCCCTATTAGAGTTCACCTATCTTTTGTGATAAATTAGATTTATGGAAAAACTTAGAACTATTTTATCGAGGAAATACCATTTTCTAACCACCCATAGGTATCACGTGTTTAGCGGCCATAAGGAATATGAACAATCCTTAATACTGTCCCTAGTGAATAACGGAGGGTCCATTTGCTTTACCTTTACCGATTTGTCTTCAAACGAAGCCACGACTTTCGATAACCCCGATTCTGGCGATTATGTCATCCCCCTTAAAAAGGGAGGTAAAACCAAAATGGTCATCACTTCAAATAAGGCAATCGGATCCTACAAGATTGTAAAAAAGACCATAAAGGGATAAGAAATCCAAAGATATTATTTTGTTTTATAAGCGCCTTCCTTAATTCGGTGTTTTTTTGCATATCGCCTTATATAATTTAGATATGAAAAAGAAACAGCTTGCCTTATTGTTGCTTCCCTTAATCCTTTCTGGATGTGGCAATTCGACTTCTACTCCTAACACGGAAAAGACTTTTGTTTTGAATGCCGGTTTTGTTTTTGACCATAAACTAGCTGCTAGCGGGGAGAAACTCGCCTCTTTGCTTTTTGATGGCAGCTACTATTCCTTTTTCGACGAATTAACCCTCGAGGAACCTCTTGTCGCTGGCGATCAACTTAACGTCACGATTGGCAACATAACCGAAGACTTTTGCCTTTCGCTATATCCTGCTAGATGCACGGTAAACGGGGAAATCAAAACATATACCCACATAAAGACAGAGATCGTTGGGGTGGGGGTTGACGATGGAACGATAGGTGAAAACGCAAGGACCATTAGGCAATCATATATTTTGGATAACGAGAAGGTCATCCTCGATAAAGAAGGGAGATTCGTTCCCTTGGAAGATTATGATGGCCAAAGAATCTATTTAAGCGTCAATAAGAACAAAACGGAGACTTCTTGTTCTTGCCCAGAAGGGGCGCAATGCGAACCTTGCCCTCTTTTTATCGCCGGCCTATACGCCTATAACCCGCGTCCTTCCGAATAAAGAACTTAGCGACCTTTCAATTAAAGTTCCGTAATGATTGAATAAACAATAGGGTTTTCATGTGTTTTGAGCCCGTTAAGATTAATTATTCCGTTCGAAAATGGTATATTCTTACGGTCATTTTGAGGTCGAAAAATGCGAATAGTCTTGATTAACGGTACAAACAACAAAGGCAGCACTTATCGTGTAGCCAAAATGCTCGCGGATAAGGTCGGAAGTGAGCTAATCGAATTCTTTTTACCTAGGGACTTTGACGAATTCTGCTTAGGTTGCACCACTTGTTTTACTAAAGGCGAGAACCTTTGTCCTCACCATAGCAAAATCATGAAGATAACTAACGCCCTTCTTGAAGCTGACCTTATTATTCTCGATAGCCCCGTCTATTGTTTCCATGCTTCGGGGGCAATGAAGACCCTGTTGGACCATTATGGTTATATGTGGATGGCTCACCGTCCAGAGGAAGCTATGTTCAAAAAGCAGGGCGTAGCTATTGCTACAGCCGCCGGGGCAGGCATTAAGTCCACGCTTAGGGATATGGGCGATAGCTTGTTCTATTGGGGCTTAGGGAGAACATATCGCTTTGGGATTCCTGTCGCCGCGACTTCATGGGAAGGCATAAACGAGAAGAAACTTAAGAAGATCGATAAAGCTACTTCTGCGATTGCTAAGAAAATACGCAAGAGAAACGGAAAGGTGAAACCTTCGCTTAAAACAAAGGCCTTCTTCTTCATAATGCATTTAATGCAAAGAAACGGTTGGAATAAAAAGGACGTCGATTATTGGAAGGCGAAGGGATGGACCAAGAAAGCCCGTCCTTGGAAAAAGAACAAGCTTCTATAGAGCCGTGTTTTGCGTCTCAGGGCATCTTGTAAAACAACAAGAAAAAAATGCTTGAAGTAAGCACGTCTAACTCTTATACTTTGTGAGCGCTGAAAGGCGCGGAACGCGGACCGTTGGTGTAGTGGCCTTGCATGCATCCCTGTCACGGATGAGATCACGAGTTCGAATCTCGTACGGTCCGCCACTTGAGTTAACTTAGGCACGGAAACGTGCCTAAATTAATATTTTGTGGGCCGGTAGCTCAGTTGGTAGAGCAACGGACTGAAAATCCGTGTGTCGCCGGTTCAATCCCGGCTTGGCCCACCAAAATATCAAAAACAGACGCATCAGATGCGTCTTTTTTTTTGACTCCGGGCGGACCGTAAATAAAAGGGAGCCTTTTGAGCTCCCTTTTAACTTTGCATTAGGAATTAATAGTTGGCAACGCTTAGCTCGAAATAGGATTGCGGGTGGTTGCAAACCGGGCAGATCTTCGGGGCGTATTTGCCAACGACGATGTGTCCGCAGTTGCGGCATTTCCAAACCGCGAGGTCATCACCGACGAAGACGACTCCGCCTTTGACGGAATCGAGCAATTTGCGATATCTCTCCTCGTGATGCTTCTCGATTTCAGCGACCATCCTGAATTTGGCGGCGATTTCCTTGAAGCCTTCTTCTTCGGCGATTTTTGCGAATGATGGATACATATCGGTCCATTCGTCGTTTTCGCCATTAGCGGCGTCTAGGAGGTTCATCTCGGTTGATGGGACTTCGCCATTATGCAGGTATTTGAACCAGAGTTTGGCGTGTTCCTTCTCGTTATCGGCGGTTTCAAGGAAGAGAGCGGCGATTTGCTCGTAACCTTCCTTCTTGGCTTTGGAGGCGTAGTAGGTGTATTTGTTTCTTGCTTGGCTTTCACCAGCAAAAGCCTGCATGAGGCATTGTTCGGTTTTGGATCCTTTGAGTTCCATATTTTTTATTTCCTTTCGGTACGTTAATTATAACTTGTCTAGGTTTTTGTTTATAGGGGTAATCGAAAGATTTTAGTAAGCTAAAAGCCTTCCATAATCGTTCCAATTGCCAAACATTTTCCCTTTCTTCGTCTCCTTGATCAAATGGGAGATGGCATCCTTATAGGCCTTTGGGTCTATGTTGCGGTAGAAAACCACGTTATAGGCCCTAACCCTTTGATATAGGGGCGGGAAGGATTTGAATGTTTTGTAGACTCTAGCCTTTTTCAATTCGGCGCTTAATTCTTCGTCCATCTTGAAACTCCTAGGGCCTAGAGGCGGCAATACGGCCTTGCCCCTTGGGTCCATCAAACCGATTTTCAATAGACGTCTAGCCCTTTCCTTGTTAAGCTCGGTCCACCGGCTCCCCTTCTTCCTTCTGGAAAAACGTTGGAAGACCCTCTCGCCTTCTTTCTTGACCCAGCTATCAATCCAGCCAAAGCAAATGGCTTCCTCGACGGCGTCAAGATAGACAAAAGACCCTTCTTTTGGGGCGATCCTTTTCACCTCAAGCCAACATTCATCCTCGCTTTCGGAATGTTCATCTAGCCAAGCGCGGAATTGCTCTCTGCTAGCAAAACTAAGGACGTTATCCATCAAAGCACCCGTTTGTTCTCACTATAAACGGCTTTAATCGCATTTTCTTCTTGGCGGTAGATAGCTCTTTCGAACCGTTCCTTGACCGAAAGCTTCCTAACGGTTGGGAGATTATCGTCAGTTAAGACGATGGCATGGAGTGGCGCGCCTTTCTCGAATGTCTTATCGCCAAAGAAAGAGGCTGGGGCGGTCGTTGCCAAATAGAAAGCCTCCTCAACGTTAAGGAAGGGGGTATTATCTTCATCCATCTTCATTCTGGCTTTAGAGGCCCTTATGGCCGCGGCGACGTTATCGAACATCGAGAGATGGTCGCCCCCGGCGATATCGCTTCCCAAATAAACCGTGATACCCATGTCAAGCATTTTGCGGACCCTTGCGTATCCTGAGGTTAGGTTCTCATTGGATGAAGGGCAATGAACAACCGCGACTCCGGCATCCTTAATGGCTGAGAGTTCCTTCTCATTGCTATGGACGCAATGGGCCATCAAGGTGCGGCTATTCCATAAACCGTATTTCTCATACGATTCATAATAATTCGTGGTATCTGGATGAAGTTCCTTGACCCAAGCGATTTCCCCGACGTTTTCGGAAAGATGGGATTGGATTGGCAAATTATAATCCCTAGCGATTCTCCCCAACGCTTCCATCAATTCATTCGTACAAGAGGGGGTAAAGCGTGGGGTGATAATCGGTTTAAGGTGTTTGAACTTCTTGCTTTCCTTAATGAAGCGGATGGTTTCGTTAATCGATTCCTCCGTCGTCTCTTGGAGGTTAACCCCACCATTGCGGTCCATGTTGACCTTGCCGACATAGCCAACCACTCCCGCTTTCTCTAACTCTTCCATCAAGATGATGGTGGCATCGGTATGTAAAGAGGAAAACATCGCTACACGGGTCGTTCCTTTTTTTATAAGCTCCTTAGCCAAAACCGAATAAACCCTTCTTGCCACTTCTTTATCCGCGAAGTGGGCTTCGGTTGGGAAGGTGTATGTATTCAGCCAATCGATGAGCGGCAAATCCATGCCAATACCTAGCATTGGGTATTGAGGAGCGTGGAGATGCATATCGCAAAAGGAAGGTAGGATCAAGGCATTGCCATAATCCGTAAGGTTGGCATCTTTTAAATGAGAGGGGAAGGAATCGTAAATCCCTTCTATCCCCTTATCGTCAAAAGCGATATAGGCATTTTCCCTAATGACCAATTCATTAAGGCTTTTGGAAAAAACTAGATTTCCTTTGATGACATCCATATTTATTCTCCGTCCTTGTTTTCTTTTTTCTTGAATAGCCTCATCGAATCGGGCAAGGCAAATGAAAGGATAATCGCGATAAGGAACATATTGAGGACGTTATTGGACAATAGGTCGCCAAGCCAGCCGATCCCTAAGCTAGAGAAGAGGGAGACGCTGGAAGCAAGTCCTGCGGGAACGGTAACGTTAGCAATCGTGATGCCAAAGCCAAGGCAGACGCTTAAAGCGACGATGAGGATGTTCTTATCGTTCCAGCCTTGCTCGGAAATCGACTTCATTCCAACGACCATGATGTTGCCGAATAGAATGACCATCGTCCCTCCGATGACGACATCTGGAATCGAGTAGATGAAATTCGCGATCGGTGGGAAGAAAGAGGTAATGACCAAGAACATTGCCCCAAGGAATATCGTGAAGCGATTGACGACTTTGGTTTGGGAAACGATGCCGACATTTTGGGCGAATGTGGTTAAGGGGAAGGCCCCGAATATCGACCCAAGGAGGCTATTGAATCCATCAAAAGCAACTGCTCCTCCTAATTCTCTAGGAGTTGGTTCGCGGTCTAAACCCGAATGGGATAAGGCAATGGTGTCGCCGATTGCCTCAATGATTGCGACGATGAAGCAAACCGAAGTAAGGATGCAGGGGACTAGTTCGAAGCGCAGCTTGGTGAAATCAATGAAATGGGGATAGGTGAAAACGCCATGGGGGCCAACGAGATTATTCGTATCGATGGCCATGCCCGAGAAATTGACCATTCCGGGGATGCAGCAGGAAATCGCATAGCCAACGAGGATACCAACGACAATGTTGATGTTTTTCCATACACCTGGCATTGCGATATACCAGACAATCGCGGATATGAGCGTAGCCAAAGCGACAAGGATATACGCAAAATAAGGGACCCCTGTACCTGTTTCTCCACTTGAAATAACGTTTCCGATGATTTGGCTACCACCAAAGAATTGGTTAGCGCCGCTTGCTAAAAGCGATAGACCAATCCCAAGAACAACGATTGCCGGGACGATTGGTTTAATGAGTTTTCCCCACCACTTATAGAACAAGGAAAAGACGGTTGCAAATCCGCTTCCGACGATAATTGAACCCAAGATGGTGTAATATCCCGCTTCTCCTCCACCTGCGCTTAATCCAATGGTGATAAAGATAGGAACAAAGGTAAAACTAGTGCCGAT
>ONFU01000047.1 GCA_900317165.1 uncultured Erysipelotrichaceae bacterium | reverse complement strand
TTCGATAATCCTTTCATCGAGGAAATGGATGAGCGCGTGCAAATACTCGAGGCCGACGTCACCAACGAAAACCTCCTCGACGTCTTGAAAGACGTGAAGTTCGAGCTCATCGTCAACTGCGTCGCGGTCGTTAAGCATTTCTCCAACTCTGACGCGATCGAGAAAGTCAATTTTGGCGGGGTCAAGAACCTCATCGAGGTGGCTTTGGAACATAAAGCCCGCCTGGTGCAGGTTTCGACCCTTTCCGTCGCCGGGGAGAATGTCGACCACAAATTCCCGAAGGAAAAGCGCATCCATGAGACCGAAATCTTCTTCGGGCAAGACGTTTCCAACAAATACATCAATTCCAAGATCAAGGCCGAGGAAGCCTTGATTGAGGCGGTCAATGACCGTGGGCTCGACGCCAAAGTCGTCCGCGTCGGCAACCTTATGGGCCGTGCGAGGGATGGCGAATTCCAGGTCAATTCCGGAACCAACAACTTCATGGCGACGATTAGAGCCTACAAGAAACTTGGGGTCTTCCCGGTTTCCGCAGCCGATTCTACGATCGACTTCTCGCCAATCGATGAGGTCGCCAAGACCATCCTCCTCCTTGCGAAGACCAAGAAGGACTTCACCATCTTCCATAGCGCGAACTCCCATGAAATCGAACTTGGCGACGTCATCGCCGCGATGAACGACTTTGGTTATCCAATTGCCATGGTCGATGACGAAACGTTCATGAAAAAGCTAAACGAATACATGAGCGATGAGGAAAAACAGATGGATGTCTCCTGTCTTATTTCCTATAACTCCTCCGAATCAGTCGCTAGGGAATATATCCTTTCTGACAATTCCTTCACCATCAAAGCCCTTTATCGCCTTGGCTATAAATGGCCGATTACCGACGAGAAATATCTTGATCGTTCCATCGCCTCGCTCTCCACGCTTGGCTTCTTCGAATGAGGTGAAATATGGCTGCCCCCTATTCACGTAACGACAACATCCTTCGCAAGAAGTTTTACCAATACCTCATCCCCACGGTATTGATGGTTTTGGCCATGCAATTCGGTTCCTTGGCGGATGCGATCGTCATCGGTAACTTCCTCGGGGAAAACGCTCTTAGCGCCTCTTCTTTGGCCTTACCAATCGTTTATCTCGTCCAACTCCCTGGCATGACCATAGCTTCCGGCGTTGCTATCGTTGGGGCCGGATTTTTAGGAAAACGACTTGTTTCGGAAGCCTCAAAGGCTTTCAAACTATCGATATTCCTCGCCTTTTTCGTCAGTCTCATCTTTGTCCCATTAGGCTTGTTCCTTGGCGATATCATCTCCAATTGGTTTGCGGGCAATTTCCAAGAGCTCGCCCCGATGATTTCCCAATACGTCAAAGTCTATTGCTTCCAATCCCCCATCATCGCCCTTGCCCTAGTCCTTGCCTATTTCCTTCCTTCGGACAATAGCCCAAACCTTGGGGCGTTGCTCTTTGTCATCGGCAACGTCGTCCATATCGGCGTCGAAATCGTTTTCTGCTTGACCCTTCCTCGCGATTATGTGATGTATGGGGTCGCCGGAAGTTTCGGAATCGGCCTAATTGCGGGGATGGTCGTCTTCTTCCCCTATTTTAAATCCAAGACGAGGGCCATCAATCTCAAAACCCCTTTCAAAGGGTCGTTCGTCTTTGCTAAAGACATCCTTAGGGCCGGAAGTTCATCAGGGTTATTGATCGCCTTGTCCGTGGTCTATTGCCTTGTTTTGAATCTAGCGGCCACTTCCTATTTGACGAGTGGCGAGATGCCCGTGTTTGCGATGTTAAGCAACATCTCCTTCGTCATCGATCTCTTCATCATCGGCATTTTCCAGGTAATGCCTTCGGTCGTTTCCTCGTTGTTCGGGGAGAAAGACTATTTTGGAGTGCGCGCGGTGACAAGAAGGGTCTTCCTTATCGCCATGGGCGTAACGGTTGTCCTGATGGTCGTATCTATCGCCTTCCCAAATGTTTATCTATATATCTTTGGTGTCAACTTAGATAACGTGAACAATGAGCTTCTAGCTTCGCCAAAAGCCGATTTGGATCCGTTATTGGTCATGCGCATCTACTCGATATCCTTCCTGTTTTATTCATTGAACCGCTTCTTCTCCTATTATTATCCTTCGTTGATGATCAACGCCCCCGTTTTAGCGGGCAATGCCGTACGCGTAGGATTGGCCGGACCCATCTCCGTCTATTTCCTCATGATGGCAATGGGCGTCATTGGCTTCTCCTATGGCGTCATCATCATGGAAGGGGTCGGCGCCATTGCGACGATCACCTGGGTCATCGTTGGCAAAAAGACCAAGCATTATAGCGGGAAAGGCTTATTGCTTTTGCCTTACACCAAGAAAAACGAGGGGGTCGTCGATTTGTCGATTCCCGCTAACAGCAACGAGATATCCTCAATCATCGAGACGATTCAAACCAAAGCCCTCGAACTCTCCCATGATGAGAAGGCTTCCGCCATCTTGGCTCTAGCGACCGAGGAAATCATCGATAACATCATCGAATACGGTTATAAGAGGAATTCGCATGCCCGTTATATCGACGTTAACCTCACGAGGACCGAAGTCGGTCTATTGCTTAGGGTTCGTGACGACGGGCTAACCTTCGACCCAACCGCGTATAAGGCGGATGAGGATGAGGAAAGCAAATTCCACGGGATCGAGCTGATACGCAAAATCGCAAGCGATTTCAAGTACTTGCGCGTTCTCAATACAAATAACACAATTATGGAGATCAAAATTGCATAGGAGAAATAGATAATGGAAATCTCAAAGAAACTAGAAGGAAATGTCCTTCATGTCGCACTTGAAGGAAGGCTTGATACCAACACCTCGCCCCTTCTTGCGAAATCCCTAGATGAGGAAAACGGCTACACGGATATCGTATTTGACTTCGCGAAGCTCGAATACCTTTCTTCTTCTGGACTAAGGTTGCTCTTCACCTGCCGCAAGAATTTAGGCGGCAAAGAACACGTCATCGTCGAAAACTCGAACGAGGTCATCCTCGAAATATTCCGCGTCACCGGCTTTAACAATCAGGTTACCTTAAAACAATGAAAAAGAAACGCCGTTTCCCACTGGCTTTGTCGATTCTTTTGCCTACAATCTTGGCAATCGTTTTGGGATTGGGCGGAATTTATACGGGAGCCTACTTCGTTATTCAGGACTCCTCATACCAGGCTGCTATCACCAACGATAGCACCGATCTTCACACATTACAGTCGTCTTTTACTTCTAATGAAGACGCAAACATCATCGGGTACGCCTGTTCCCCAATCGTCAAAAAATACGAGGACAACAAGCCCGAAAAGGCCTTTGTCACCGGAAGCATAGAAGAAAAAGAATACGTCGCGACGATCCAAGCGAGCGCCTTCACCCAGCTTTACGCCGCTTGCAGAGAGCGGCTCCAACGTTATGTCACCACCTTTGTTGGCATTTTCTATGAAGACACCGCCACGAACCGTTTCGTCTTGATTTGCAGTTCAGATGCAATCGACGACGTCGATAAGGTCGATACGACGTCCCTTTATATCGGGGCCTTCTTCGAAAAACCCTCCTATGCTGTCGAAGAAGGATTCTATGGACAGACGGTAAATGATAGACACCTTGGAAAATTGCTCGTAAGCGGTCTTTTTCTATGCGAAGTGGCCCACCCCGTCCATCCCGAGGATTATGATGGGGCCCATCGTTATTGGCTTTTTAGGGAAACCGCGGTCGGCGAAGTCTACGCGGCTATGTCAAGATTCACCCAAAACTTCGCGATCGTCGCTAGCATCCTCTTAGTGGTCTTAACCGGCATTATCGCCTTATTGCTTTATCTTCTTATCATCAACCCCCTCCATCGACTTTCCAAAACGGGGAACGAATACGTAGCTTCCTTAAAAGAAGGAAAGCCGGAGGTGCTCTTTGGCTTAAGCAAGCGAAGGACCGAGAACGAGATAAGCGACCTCAACAATTCGCTTTATTTCACCCAAGAAGCTATCGCCGATTATTCAGAAAAGGTACGTCAATCGGCAATATTTGAGGAGAAAATCAACGCCGACCTCGCTTTGGCGGAACGCATCCAATCATCGATGGTTCCTTCCACTCCTTTAATTGGGGAGAATTTCCTAATTAGAGGCACCATGAAGCCAGCGAAGGAAGTCGGTGGCGATTTGTATAACTATTTCCAAATCGATGAAGACCATGTCGGTTTCTTCGTTGGCGACGTTTCCGGCAAAGGCGTTCCGGCCGCTTTGTTCATGGCTAAGGCCAATATGCTCTTGCGTCTTGCCTTAAAAGACCTTGATGTCGATGAAGCCAACAAGATCCTTTGTGAAGACAATGCGGAAAATTTCTTCGTCACCGCCTTCTTAGCAGTCCTCAATGTCAAGACGGGATGGCTCCATTACGTCAACTGCGGACATGAGCCCGTCTTCCTTGGCCATAACGGGGTGTATGAACCTCTCGATGAAGAAGCTAACCTCATGCTTGGCATGGACGAAGACCTTAAATTCGTTGATCAAAAGATCAAATTGGTCCCAGGCGACCGTCTCTTCCTTTATACAGACGGGGTTTCCGAAGCCATGGATATCGATGGCAACCTCTTCGGCAAGGAAAGGATCCGCGAGGCCCTCAACAAAAACGCCTCCCTTCCTAGCGAGCCTAGATTCCACGCGATGTGGGAAGCCGTCGCGGACTTCGTCAAAACCGCCGAGCAAAGCGATGATGCCTGCATGGTCTCGCTCGATTACGTCAGGGAACGCACCTTGATATTCGAAGCCACTCCCGAAGGACTAGCCAAAGTCGAGCCCTTCATCGATGACTTCCTTGAAGGCAAAGATATTGCCTTCATCAGTAAAATCCAGGTTATCATGGATGAACTTTGCTCCAATGTCGTCAATTATTCGGAATCTGGCGATAAGCCAGCGATGCTCGTCCTTCGCGATGACGGTTCTTCCGTTAAGGGAACCCTCGTCGATCAAGGCATTCAATTTGATCCTCTTACCGATAAACCGGAACATGACGAGAACGAAGCAGGTGGCCTTGGGATTTTGATGGCCCAGTCGATGCTTGATGAAATCACCCATACCTACGTTGCTAAACGCAATATCCTTTCGTTCAGGAAAGACTACAAATAAGATAATATGATTAACGAGCAATTGAATCTATTCGAGGAAAAGGCTAACGAAGCCCTTCCTCTTGCGGCTAGGCTCCGTCCAAAGAGCTTAGACGAATTCGTGGGCCAGACCCATCTTTTAGGCGAAGGCAAGGTCCTTAGAAGACTAATCGAGGAAGATAAGGTCACCTCGATGATCTTTTGGGGTCCGCCCGGAGTCGGAAAGACGACCCTGGCCTCGATCATCGCCGAGAAAACCAAATCCCGCTTCATCAATTTCTCCGCGGTCACCTCTGGCATCAAGGAGATAAAAGAGGTCATGGAGCAAAGCGAGGAAGGAAGGAAAATCGGCGAAAGGACGATTCTTTTCGTCGATGAAATCCATCGTTTCAACAAAGCCCAGCAAGACGCTTTCCTCCCTTATGTCGAAAAGGGTTCCATCATCCTTATTGGGGCCACGACCGAAAACCCCTCTTTTGAGGTTAACGCCGCTCTTCTTTCTAGATGCAAGGTCTTCGTCCTCCAAGCTCTTTCAAGTAAGGATATTGAAGTGTTGCTCAATAGGGCCTTAACTTCCGAAAGCGGCTTCGGCAAACAAAAGATTGAGGCGGAGGAAGGCGCAATTCCAATGATCGCTTCTTTCGCTAACGGGGATGCTAGAAAAGCCTTATCAACCTTGGAGATGGCCGTTTTGAATGGCGAGGTCGATGCGGAAGGTTTAACTCATATCAGCATCGCTTCCGTTGAGGAGATAACCGCGCGGAAGTCGCTTCTTTACGATAAGGGAGGCGATCAGAAATATGACATCATCTCCGCCCTCCATAAATCGATGAGGAACAGCGATCCCGATGCCGCGACCTATTGGCTTGCAAGGATGCTTGAAGCCGGGGAAGACCCTTTATATATCGCTAGACGCGTCATCCGTTGCGCATCCGAAGATGTCGGTATGGCCGATACCCATGCCTTGCCTCTTGCAGTCGCCGCTTTCGAAGCCTGCAAGAACATCGGCATGCCAGAATGCAACGTCATCCTTACAGAGGCCGTCGTCTATATGTCGCTCGCCCCAAAAAGCAATGCTTTGGAGGTCGCTTATAACGAAGCGGCCAAAGACGCGCTTGAAGGAATCGCGGAACCCGTGCCTTTATATATCCGTAACGCCCCAACCAATCTCATGAAGGATTTGGGGTATGGAGAAGGTTATCTTTACGCCCATGACTTCGAGGAGAAACTAACCCCGATGGTCTGTTTGCCTCCTTCTCTTAAGGATAAACGTTATTACCGTCCATCAAAGCAAGGCATGGAAGCCAAATACGGACCGCGTCTTGAAGCGATCCTCAAATGGAAGGAAGAACACCGTAAGAAATAATGAAAAGGCTCACCGCGCGGTGAGCCTTATTATTTCGGAAATGGTTATTTGCTCTCGACTTCGGCATCAACGGCTTCGTTTTCAAGAGCGAGACGTTGAGCGCGGCGAAGGGCACGTTCCTCATCCCTATCTCCTTCTCTAGCGAAGAAGTTAAGGGCGATGGCGGAGATTAGGACTCCGGCAGCGATGAGGATCAATCCCCATTGACGATAGCCTAGAGGCGACCAATTCGTAAGCCATGCGGATTCAGAGGTCGCGACCCAGTTATCGGAAGCGAGGCCTGGGGTGTAATCGCCGATCAAAGCGAAGACGATGAAAACCAAACCAGCGAGGGCAAAAACACCCGCGATGATATACCACACGAGTTCCTTCCCGCTGAATTTCCTTGCTTTCGTTTCGGCCATGATGGGGTTAACGTCCTTTCCTTAATTAGGCAGCCGCCTGGCCGTTTTGTCCGACTTGGGCGAGGAGCTTGTTGATTAGAGGTGGATAGAAGGCACGGAATTCGGCTTCGGCGTCGCGGACATAGAGGTTAACGGTTTCCGCGGTTTCACGCATAAGGTCGTTGTGGTTCTTGCCTTCTGGGAGGTCACGGCGACCGGTCATCGTCTCGATGAGGGCGTTGATCTTATCTTCCATCTGCTTGAAGACAAGGGAGGTAACGCGGGAGGTCGCGCGGACGGTGTTGATGTTACGGATGACAGTCTCGAGATCCTGCTGGATGAAGTTGGAGGCTGGGGTAACCGCGCCTTGGGCTTCCTGACGGGCCTTGTTGTAATCGGCGAAAAGCTTGTTGAGATCGCCAACGAGGGTGAGGTAAGCAACCGCGGCGAACATCTTCTCTTCGGAGCGATAGACCTTCTCGACTTCGGCGACATCGATGTTCTTGCTGTGGGCGTCATTGAGGATACCGGTGATCATGGAAGAGATCTGGGTATGGATTGGAAGGACGGACTTATAGATGGCAAGATGCTGGTTGGCGTCGACGCGGACTTCCTCTTTGCCATCGGCATTGGTGCCAAGGGAAAGGATGGTGCTGGAATCGCCATAGACTTCCTCATAGAAGTCACGGATCTGCTTTTCAAGTTTGGCACCCGCTTCGTTCTCGGTCGAGTTGTTGATGATGTTCTTAAGCGGGGTGTTCTGGTCGACCTCGATGAGGACGGCTCTCTTTTTGTTCTTGAAGAGCTCGACATCATAGGACGGCTTATTGAGGCAATACTCGAGGGTGTCGCGGATGGTCACGTTATAATGGAGCAACGTGGTAACGACGACGGATGCCTGATTCAATTGATTTTCTGGCATGTTATTTTCTCCTGTTCAATTCTTTTTCGATGATTTTCTATCCACCGATGGGTATAGTTCATCTTCCAAGTCGTGGAAATGCTTGATCGTTGCCGAGGCATGGGACTTCACCGAGAGGTGAGCATGGCTCATGGCGTAGGAATGCTCGTGGAATCTATCGAACATCGGAACGTCATTGCCCCCATCGCCGACAACCAAAACATTATCGTGGTTTATCTTAAGATAATCAAGGTATTTTGCAACCCCCTCGGCTTTTGTGCAGCCTTTTGGGGTGATTTCCGCCACTTCTCCTAGCCAATGGGCTTCGATGGAATCGTATTTGGCGTTGATTTCCTCACATAGTTTTTTGGACATCAACTTCTGCTTTTTGGTGAAGCCGACGAAAAGCATGAGCTTGTAAACTTCGCCTTTGTTGATTTCATCAAAGAAGACATAATCGCTTCTGACGCCTTTTTCCTTATAGGCCCCTTGGAAGAACATATAGAGGAAATAGATGGCCGTGACGATGCGCTTGACCCCGCTTCTAGCGACGACAAAGGGACGGTTCTTGGAGGTAAGCATAAAAATCCAAGGCGCGTATTTCTCACGGATATAGGGGATCAATTCGCGGAGAAGATCCTGAGGGAAGAAGGTTTCTTCCTTCATCTGGTCATCGATCGTGATAAAGCAGCCTTCGGCCCCGATGAAATCAAATGGCCTATCGAAATGCTTCGCGATTTTCTTACGGAAGTTATCGGAACGCGAGGAAACAAGGGCGAGTTTGCCCCCATCGTCGATGAAGCGATAGAGGAATTTTTTGTTCTTCTTCGCGATCATCGAGATGCGTCTCTTCGGGTAGAAGAGGGTACCATCTAAATCAGTTGCGATTACCTTAACCATAGAATGCAATTACAATACTAGATTTTGCCATTACGTGGTAGCAATTTAAACGCAGGTTCTAAATATTTTAGAATAACCTTGCAAAACGGTGGTTGTTTTTGTCTTTACAC
>ONFU01000045.1 GCA_900317165.1 uncultured Erysipelotrichaceae bacterium | reverse complement strand
AGGCCATGGCCTCTCTCCGGGGATCCAGGAAGGGATGATACCCTTGGTATGGATTCTTTCTAGAGGGAGATCACATCCTCGGCTCTAACTGTAGGAAAAAGATACCGTTTCCTGGCAAAACCTAGGAAACGGTATTATTTTTGAATTGGTTTTAGTTTTTCTTTTCGATTGGATGAGGACCATCAATCATGAATTGAGCGCCGATGATGTTTGGTCCAGCATGGTAAGCGGATATCGCGGAAGCGCATTGACCTGCCACGATTTCCTCAAATCCGAAGTCCTTCATGCGTTTTACGCATTCTTGGAATAGTTTCATTCCCGCTTCGTCTAAAGTGGAATATTCCATGACGGCGCGACGTTTATCGATATTCTTTTGGGAAAGGATATGATCGAAGTAGTCTTTGACGACTTTCTTCTGGGGGCCCCTATGGAGTTTTCCAAGGGTTAACTTACCGTCTTTCCCACAGACGATTTCTGGTTTGATCTTAAGGATGTTGGCCCCAAGCATAACGACCTTGCTGCATCTTCCACCGCGGTGGAGGTATTCAAGACCATCGATTTGGAAGGAGCACTCGACCTTGCCTCTTCTTTCCATAAGCTTTTCGACGATTTCGTCGGCGCTATATCCGGCATCGCGAAGATCGTTAGCGTAGAAAACGTAGACGGCGGTTCCACCAGACGCATCTAAGGAATCAACAATATGAATCCTTGGATTTCCATCAGCGGCGATCATCGCGTTTTGATATTGGCTAGACATGGCAGAGGAAATCGCGATATGAACTATCTCGTCATATTCTTCAAGCAATGAATCGAAATAGGCTTTTAAAGTATCGATGTTCGCGGCCGCGGTATGACAGAAGTTCCCGGTTTCCTTTGTCCAAGCGAAAAGCTCCTCAAGGGTCTTTTCATTATCTTGGTAGGTTTCTTCCCCTTGGTTTATCTGCATGTGGACCGTGCGGATATTTCTTTTATCAAGTTCTTCTTGGGCAATATCTATTTGGTATTCGGCGGATATTCCTACTTTCATTTGTTTTCCTCCATTTAACTTAATGGTAACGGCAATTAGGCTTGCTCACCTTAATGTTACCTAGTATTGAAAACTAAATCAATAAAAAACCGCGTTTTCGCGCGGTTTGTTCAACAGAATTGTTATTCGTTTGTCTCCGGTATTTCAGCAGGAGCTTCTTCCTTTTTCTTTTCCCAGGGGAAGACTTGGATCTTTTCGACCACGAAGGAAGAGATGAAGGCGGCGAAGGTGCCAATCAAGGCGCCCATGGAGACGTCTGAGAGGAAGTGGGCACCAATAATGATTCTCGCAATCATCATGAGAATCAAATAAAGGAGGCCGATTCCAAAGAAGACGTAGTTATCGAATTTGAAACGTCTGCGCATCATATTCGGAAGATAGGCGATCGCTAAGAAACTAGCGGCAAAACCACTATGACCGGAAGGCCAAGATTTGAAGAAGTCGTTGGAGGGGTTCTTCCAAAAAGCGAATTGATACCAGTTTTTGAATTCATAGACAACGCCATAATGAGTGCCATCGTTCCACTCTGTGTCGAGAAGGAAACGATAACGTGGACGTCCGCCCATCCCCTTAAGCAAATTGATGATAAGGACTTGGATGATGGCAGCAGCAAGGATGATGATGCCAACCCTAAGCGCTTCGTCTTGTTTCTTCATGTCGATGATAAAGAAACCCAATAAGGCAACCAAAGCCATTAAAGCAGCGGAAACCAACAAAGCCATCCAAGATTTGTCAAAACGATACCCATAGAACTTAGGATCTTTACCGAATGTTCCAATCGCATCAGCGAAAAGATATGTTGCTACGCCAAAGGCGACCACAAGGATGGCGATGCCGATTATTTTGAAAAGGATATGCTTGCGGAAGAAGGTCCCCGAGAATACAGCTACACCACCGATAACCACAAGCCCATGTCCAAAGAATAACCCGAATGTTTCGAAAATCTTCCCGAATTTGTTTTCGGGGTTGAATAATTTGTGAGAAACATCGACGTCCTTCAAAGAGCCGACTACCAAGAATACGGCGATGATGACAAAAAGAGCGATGTAAAGGTAAATTGGAATGGAATGTCTAACTTTGTTTTTCATGTGTCTTAATATAATCGTTTTCGCTTTGCTTGGGTAGCCTCCTTTAAAGCGTGTGCGGTATAGGCACATTATTTCTTGATCGCGTATATGCGCTAGACATATGTATGCATAGCACTATAATTTGCACGCCTTACCGCGATTGGCGTATACCCGTTACGATAGGACCGTGCTTTAAAGAGGGGATTATGCTTGAATCGCTAGAAGAAGAACATAACGGCCATTTACCGAGGACGTGTATATGATTTTGACTTTAATCATCAGCATATCCGTTTTCGTTCTGGTCACTTTATCGGTTTTGTTTTTCCCTTCCTTTTCCATCAAAGGGCACAAGATAGGGACCTATTGGATCGTCGCCTTGATTGGGGCCGCTTTGCTTCTCGCGACATTGTGCTTACCGATTGAGGAGTTTTGGAAAGGCCTAACAAGTAGTAGCGCGGTTAACCCCCTGAAAATCCTAATTTTATTCTTCTCGATGACCGTGTTATCGGTCTATTTAGATGAATGCGGTCTTTTCCGTTATTTGGCAAAGCTCGCCGTTAGATTATCCGGTAAGAGCCAGTTCCTCCTTTTGGGAGTTATCTATGCTTTGGCGGCTATCTTGACGGTATTTACGAGTAACGATGTCGTTATTCTTACTTTGACCCCCTTCATCGTATTCTTCGCCAAACACACAAAAATCAACCCCATCCCTTATTTAGTCGCGGAATTCGTCGCGGCCAACACCTGGTCGATGATGCTTTTGATTGGCAATCCCACGAATGTCTATTTAGGAACTTCCGCCGGAATCGATTTCGCTTCCTATTTCAGAGTCATGGCTTTGCCAACTTTAGCGGCAGGGGTACTAGAAATTGGCCTCGTTTATCTTCTTTTCTTCCGTCATTTGAAGGAGGAGATCGTTCCTGAGGAAGACGATTTCAAAATCGAGAGCAAGGCGGACCTCATAATCGGACTTATCCATCTAGGTCTATGTCTAGGCTTTCTAATCGCTTCAAGCTATCTACCTTTTGAGATGTGGTTGGTGGCCTTAATCGCCGCTTCAAGCCTTGTCCTAACCTCCACGATTTATCATCTCCTTGACCATAAACATTGGAGTTACCTAGCCCATACGGCGGAAAGGCTTCCCTATCAGCTTATCCCCTTTGTCATCTCAATGTTCGTGATCGTGGCCTCTTTGCAATATCAGGGGGTCGCCTCCAAAATCGGGGAATGGCTATCAAATACCCATCCTATTTGGGGATATGGGTTGTCTAGTTTCCTCGTGGCAAATCTGGTGAACAACATCCCGATGTCCGTCCTTTTCTCCGTTTTGCCGGTTGGTATGCCTGAGCCTAGTTATCTCCAGGCCATATACGCGAGCATCATCGGTAGCAATATCGGAGCCTTCCTAACGCCTGTCGGAGCCCTCGCTGGGATCATGTTCTCATCATTGCTAGCCCAATACGATATCCATTACGGGTTCAAGGAATTCGTGAGATACGGCTTCCTTATAGCCTTACCCGTTATTTTGATTTCCTTAGCGGTCCTCCAACTCGTCTTGCAAGCCTAAATCTTTTTAGTAGATAAAAAGCGTAGAGGCTATAAAATAGCGAAGTCAAAAAAAGAAAGGGTTTTCTATGTATAACAAAAACGCATGGGGAAAATATGATTCCCCCAAAGAAATCATGGATTTCGCGGAAGGCTATAAGGCTTTCATCAGCAAAGGCAAAACCGAACGCGAAGTCGTGAAGCAAGCCATCGCTCTTGCTGAGCTCAGGGGCTTCAAAGACATTTATTCCTTTAATCGGCTCCATGCTGGCGATAAGGTCTATGTCACCAACAAAAACAAGAATTTCGCGGCCTTCATCATCGGCAAGGAACCGGTTTGCAACGGCCTTCGCGTCTTAGGCGCCCATATCGATTCCCCCCGTCTAGATGTTAAATCCAATCCTTTATATGAGAATACGGATTTCGCTTTGCTCGATACCCATTATTATGGCGGGATCAAGAAATACCAGTGGGTCACTGTCCCTCTTGCCATCTATGGCGTTGTCTGCAAGAAAGACGGGACGACCGTCGAAATCGCTTTGGGCGACAAACCGGAAGACCCCGTATTCGGTATTTCCGATCTTCTCGTCCATCTTTCCGCAGACCAAATGGCTAAACCTGGCGTCAAGGTCATCGAAGGCGAAGACCTCGACCTCACCATCGGTTCGATGCCTTTGAAAGGAGTGGACGATAAACCGGTTAAGGCCAACATCCTCAAATTGCTCAAAGACTCTTACGGAATCGAGGAAGAGGATTTCCTCTCCGCCGAACTTGAAATCGTTCCGGCTGGACCTGCCCGCGATTATGGCCTCGACCGTTCGATGGTCGCCGGATACGGCCATGACGATAGAAGCTGTGCCTATACCTCCCTTATGGCGATCCTCGATAGCGGCGTTAACGAATACACGTCCTGCGCGGTTTTGGTCGATAAGGAAGAAGTTGGCTCTATTGGGGCAACCGGTGCCCAATCCAAATGGTTTGAGAATGTGGTTGCTAGGCTAATTGCCCTCCAAGGCGACTATTCCGACCTCAAAGTCCGCAACGCCTTCGAACTTACCAAAATGCTTTCTAGCGATGTCTCCGCCGCTTATGATCCGCTTTATGCTAGCGTCAACGAAGCCAAGAACTCCGCCTATTTCGGAAATGGCATCTGCTTAAATAAATATACGGGTCGCGCGGGCAAGGCCGGATGCAACGATGCCAATCCGGAATATATCGCTGAGATCAGGGCCTATTTCGATGCCAATAACATCAACTTCCAATTCTCCGAGCTCGGCAAAGTCGATGCCGGGGGAGGCGGAACCATCGCCTATATCCTTGGCAATTACAACATGAACGTCATCGATGCGGGCATCGCCGTCCTCAATATGCACGCCCCAATGGAAATCGTCTCCAAGGTTGATCTTTACGAAGCGTATAGGGCCTATAAGGTCTTCGTGTCCATCGAATAGCAACGATTACCCCGATTGGTTTTTTGACCCAATTCGGGGTTTTTCTATGGAAAAATGAGGTGAAAACCAAGGAAACCCAAAATATTTTTAAAATTTTTTAACGCGATATAATCGTTAGTAAATAGGAAACTTACCAACATAAATGGAAACTCAACGCAATTTTTGGGTTTCCTGATAGCGCTTTCATGGGTAAAATACCTAGGCTTCAGCTAGGAGGTAATTATGGCTGGAAATATGAAAAATAGGTTGTCCAATTCAACCTTCGACGGGAACAAGGTCCCTCGTCTAACGAAGTTCCTCTACCCGTTCTCAGGCATCTTCCGTGACGCCTGCTACGCCCTTGTCGGTAGCTTCTTGCTAACTTACGCGATGACTACCGGCGTTCTCTCTTCCGTCGAGGCGACCTATAACGCTCAATACGGTGTCATCACCACGGCGATGATGATCGCCCTTATCTGGGACGGCATCAACGATCCTATCATGGGCTTTATAGTCGAGAAGGTACACTTCAAACTCGGCAAATTCCGTCCGTGGATCTTGATCGGTGCGATTGGCAATACCGTCTCTGTCATCCTCATGTTCCTCATCCGCTGCACTGATGCTAGCGGTAACCCAATAGGCGATGGCTGGGTCTTCGTCGGTTGCATGATTGCCTTCTATTTCCTATGGGACCTCTTCTTCACGATGAACGACGTCGGTTATTGGTCGATGCTTCCATCTCTCACCAACGATGAGAAGGAGCGCGCTTCCCTCACGTCCCGTGTCACCGTCGCCGCCTCAATCGGTGGATTCTTGATGACCGCCGCCTGCTTCCTTCTCCCAACCGCCTTCAAGAGCATGGGAATCGGTGCTGGCACAGTCTATGGTATCATCGCCATTGCGATCTCCATACTCTTCCTTGTTTCCCAGGTTGCGGTTTTCTTCTTCTGCAAAGAGAAGAAGCGTGACCTCGCCCAAGAAGAAGTCTCCGAGAACACCAAGATCCTCGACCTCTTCAAGATCGTTTGGAAAAACAAACAACTCCTTTGGACCGTCATCGCGATGTTCCTCTATTACCTTGCTTGCGGCGTCTTGACCGGTGGCATTGGCTTATATTACTTCTACCTCAATATCGGTTATGGTTCCTGGCAAGGCGGACTTGCGGCAACCCTCATCTCCGTCTTCTACGTCATTGGTAACGTCGGAGCCCAGATCCTCTATCCGGTTATCGCCAAGAGGATGTCCAAGCAGAAGATCCTTCTTATCTTCTCCATAGTTGGATTCGCCGCTTACGCCCTCTTCTTCCTCCTTTGCGTTCCTGTTTTCGGCGAACATCCAGTCGCCTACAACGCGCTTCCTGCCACAGTCGACCCATCCCAGAACAAGTTCTTCATCGAAGACATGGGTTCTGGCTTAGCTTGGGCGATGGGCGGAACGATGTTCCTCTATTACCTTATCCCACTCATCTTCTTCTTCACCCAAGGCATGATCTACATGGTCATCCTCATGATGTTCCAATCCGCGATCGACTATCAGGAATGGAAATTCGGCGAAAGGAAAGAAGCGGTTGCCTTCGCTTGGCGTCCACTCGACGTTAAGTTCTCCTCCGCCTTGCTCCGCGCCTTCCAATTCATGATCTTCGCCTGCGCTGGAGTCGGTGGTTACTTCACCGCCCTCTCTAACGCCGAAGGTATCTTCAATAGCGCTAACGCCAAAGGCGAAGCCGGTGAAGCTGCCATCACCGCCCGTGACTCCGCTATCTACGAAGCGTGGCAACACGTCGAAAGATGGCAGCTCGTCGTCTATGGCGCGATTACCGTTGGCATCATCCTCATCGCTATGGCCGCGGTCCTTATCATCCTAAGGAAGAAATACATCATCGACGAAAAGCTCTCCGCCCAAATCGCCGCTGAACTTGAAGAACGCCATAGCAGCAACGCCGCTAAGGCTCCTGAGGCTGCTCCAGTTGAAGAAGTCGAAGCCTCCGAAGAAGCTCCGAAAGAAGAAGCCGAACCCGCGAAAGAAGAAGCGGTTGAAGCCCCTTCCGAAGAGAAGAAAGAGGAATAAACCTCAACTCATTACGGGTCATCCAGCCGATGGCCCGTTTTTCTTTGCTTCAATTTACGCTTAACTTTGTTAAACTATTCAGGCAAAGAAAATGGTGAATGCTATGGAAAACGTCAAAAAGGTAATGTTAACGGGAGATCGCCCAACGGGTAGACTCCATATTGGCCATTATGTTGGCTCCTTACGTGAAAGGGTAAGGCTTCAAAACGAAGGTGATTTCGATGAGATGTATATCATGATCGCGGACACCCAAGCCTTAACCGATAACGCCGGTACGCCACAGAAGGTGAGGGACAATGTCATCGAGGTCGCCCTCGATTATCTTTCGGTTGGCATTGATCCGACCCGCGTATCGATTTTCGTCCAATCGCGCATCCCCGAACTATTTGAGTTCACTTGCTATTTCAGCGACCTTGTCACCCTTTCCCGCCTTGAAAGGAACCCAACGGTCAAAGCGGAACTAGGCATGCGCAAATTCGGGGAATCGATCCCCGTTGGCTTCCTCACCTATCCGATTTCCCAAGCCGCGGATATCCTTCTTTTTGGAACGACCATCGTTCCGGTTGGCGAAGACCAGGCCCCGATGATCGAACAAGCTCAGGAAATCGCCCATAAGTTCAATATCACCTATGGTGAGGCCTTCGTTGAGCCAAAGATCATGCTTCCTTCCTCCGAATCCTGCAGAAGGCTTCCTGGGACGGATGGCAAAGCCAAGATGAGCAAATCCTTGGATAACGCGATTTATCTTCGCGATGACGAGAAGACCGTCACCAAGAAGGTCATGTCGATGTTTACCGACCCCACCCATTTGCAAATCGATGACCCAGGACATACTGAGGATAACCCGGTCTTCATGTATCTCGAAGCCTTCGCGAGTGATGAGCATTTCGCCAAATTCCTTCCCGAATACAAAAACCTTGAGGCCCTCGAAGAGCATTATCGTCGCGGCGGGTTAGGAGATGTGACCGTCAAACGCTTCCTCGCTAACGTCCTTAACGATGTTCTTAACCCAATTAGGGCAAGGCGTCATGAACTAGAGAAGGACATTGGCAAGGTTTACCAAATCCTTGAGGAAGGGACTGCCAAAGCGAGGGAGAAAGCCTCCTTTATCGCCAATATCGCCAGGAGAAAGATGGGCATCCTCTATTTTGAGGACCGCAAACTTCAAGAGAAGCAGCAGAAAGCCTACAAGAAGCTCCATGAGCAGGAAGAGGCCCTCGCCGCATATTTGGCGAAAAATAAAAAAGACTAAGTCTTTTCCCAAATACTTTTCAGAAATTTGAGCCAATTTTTGAATTTTCCCCCTATTAGTTAGTAGGAGGAGAAAAATGACTGGCATTCTTAAAATCGGCCGCATCGGCAAGAAAATCGAAGAAGCGATGGGAGTCAGTATCGCGAATGATCCCTCAATCTACGTTTTGGATTTAACCCTTGATGATTTAGCAAGGCGTTATCCCGAATCCTATTTATCGATTCTTTCAGAAGTGAAGGAGGCAATCAAAAAGCCCGATTCCTTTTCCTTTGATATCGAGCATGGAGTTTTAATGTTCTTTCGTCTTATCCCTAAGGGTAAGGAACTCTTTCTTCTTATCGCGAAGGTAAGTAGCAAAGGAAGTCCAAGGAAATTCGTTCTTTCTTCGATCTCGGCAACGAAGGATCTATCTTTCCCTAAACTAAAAGAAGGCGGCCCCTTTTACCGCGTATAGCCTTATAATTCCCGTGTTATGAGAAAACGGGCCTTTGTCTATTTGGGTATAG
>ONFU01000131.1 GCA_900317165.1 uncultured Erysipelotrichaceae bacterium | reverse complement strand
TTTTGATTTCCATAGTCGATACTTTTGTGTATTTACACGTAACTTTCGACTACATGACACTCTTTTGCTTTGCAAATAGAAATAGGCGCCTCCAAAAAACGGAGCGTTTGGCAACGGCGCAAAGTGAACTGAACCCCTCCTCCTGTTTGTCCAGGATTTGGGGTACAGTTCACTTTCCTGCCCATTTTTTACATAATCATCGCCATGAAAGCGCCACACAAAGGCAAGCCAAAATAATATTTGAATTTAAAATGCGCTTGCTTTTAATATGATTAGTCCAAAATGGAGGGCAATCCATGAAAAGAATCAATATCCTCGTAGTTTCCGCTTTATCGGCCCTGGCCTTGGTCGCTTGTGGCTCCAGCCAGCCAGCTGGCTCCTCTTCTAGCGGGGACCCCGCCTCCAGCGTTACCTCTAGGGAAGAAAGCGATTACCTCTTCTATAAATTGAAGGAAGGTCAAACCAAAGACGGGCTAGAAGGATCCCCATGGGTCAATTCGGTCAAGGATGGAATCGGCAAGAAGCTAATCAAACCATCCGAAAAGGACGATTTCTATCTCAACAGAACCTACGAGATGCAAAATAGCGCGACCTTGGAGCCTGGCGATATGGCCATAGGCGGAATGCCTGGGGCCATAAAGGAAATCAGCAAGCGCACGAGCAAGATGCTTTCTGAGAAAACCACCTCGGCTTATGGCGATACTTTGAATCAAATATTCAACCTCTATTCCAAGGTCGACAAGACCAATGATGAAAGGTATGTAAAATCCATTATCGATGAGATTAAGGCCATCTCCTCATTGGATGCCTTGGCGGAATACCTTTATAACAAGGGCTATGATTCGGTTTGGCCCTTATTTGAAATCGTCCGCGACAAAAAGGACGGTCTATCCTTAAAAGAAGACAATATGGGATTGACCCCTTCTTCCATTAACTACTCCTATCTCAATGGGACGGAGGAAGAAAAACAACGCGTGAACGACACCGCGGTCTATCTACTTGGTTTATACGGTTATAACGAAACCGAGGCCAAAGAGGTGTTGGACAAAGCCACGAACGCCTATAGGGATGCCACCAACAAAGGAATCGCGGTGGAGAATACCTCCGTAAAGGAAATCGACTCCCTTTTCCCCCATCTCCGTCTAAAGGATTATTTCTCCACCAAATTAGGATACACATCCTCCACGAATATCAATGTGGACACCAATATCGTCCACCTCCTAAACGCGATCTCCGCTTCTTGGGAAGGACAATCGGCTGGGAATCCGTCCATCTCTTTGGAAGAAATCAAGGACATCTTGATCCTCCGCGCCGCCTTCGTCTCGGTCATCTCACGGGAATTGACTGGGGATAAGGGCTTTATAACCTTGACCGAGGGATTGAACAGCAACGCCCGCGGATTCAATGAGGATATGCATCAGAAGGAAATCTTCTCCTCCTTCTTCAAGGATGTCTATGACCGTGTCTATATCGATAATTATGAAAATAAGGAAAGGCGTGCATCGATTATCTCCCTTATGGAAGAGGTCGCAGGCGAATACAAAAACCTCCTTAAGGGTTCCTCATGGTTAGATGAATCGACGAGGAATGCCGCGGTAGATAAACTTGACGCGATGGCTTTCGATGCCTGCTATCCCGTATACCTTGAATCGTTGCCAGCATGGAATCTAAACGCCTCCTCCTTCATGGAGGCGGCTAACGCCTATTCCGCCTGGAGTAGGAAGGCGGATCAACCCGTGAACGAGAAAGCTTCTTTATGGGCGGGCACCATCACCACCGTAAACGGGGTCTATTCCCCAGTCGATAACGCCTTTGTCATTTACGATGGGCTCTTAGCCTCCTCAACCTATAGCGATAACATGGGCAAAGAAGAACTATATGGGTCCATCGGAACGATCATCGGACATGAGATCTCACACGCTTTTGACGTCGCGGGCTCCAAATACGATAAACACGGTACCCAAAGCGATTGGTGGACCGATAAGGATAAGGAAGCATATGCCGCCAAGGTAGAGAAGATAAAAACGGTCTGGTCCACATATGAGAACAAGCCAAACATGAAGCTATCCTGTTCCGAAGGAATGCTTGGGGAGATTATCGCCGATATGGGCGGAGTTTCCGTCTGCTTGAGATTAGGAGGGAAAATCAACGGCTTCAATTACGATAAGTTCTTCTCCTCCTATGCGAATATGCATGG
>ONFU01000051.1 GCA_900317165.1 uncultured Erysipelotrichaceae bacterium | reverse complement strand
TCTAGGCGATGTGACCATTGGGGAAGACGTTAATATAGGATGTGGAACAATCATTGCTAATTTTGATGGAGTCAACAAATTCAGCAGCGTTATCAAAGACAAAGCCTTTATAGGATCTGGCTCCACCATTATTTCTCCAGTGACTGTTGGCGAAGACGCTTTTGTTGCCGCCGGCAGCGTTATTAACCATGACGTTGGTGACGGAGATATGGGCATAGCTAGAGCAAGGCAAGAGAATAAAGACAATTATTCCTCCGTTCTTAAAAAGAAAGCCAAAGATAAAAAATAACCCTTAACCTCTTTAAGAATTCGGTTTTTTCAATATAATTTCGGCATGAAAACCAAAAAGCGTCTTTCATTTTCAACTAAAGTTGTAGCCATAGTCTCTGGCTTCCTTTTAGTTGTGGACGTGGCGATTGGAACCATAATGATGGTCACCTCCATAAATAGAATGCAGAGCGTTATCCAAAACAAGGTCCTTGAGGTTTCCGCTACAGCTGCCGCGCTTCTTAATGGAGACGAAATTAAAGCCCTCACAAAAGAAGACCACGATAACAAAACCGAGCCATACATGAAGGCCTATAACACCTTATCCGCTTTCAAAACCAGCGCGGTTGATGGACATGGCGAGCTTGCTTTCATTTATGTTGTCGTCCAAAGGGAAGATAACAAAATCGTCTTTTCCATCGACCCAAGCGATGATCCCGGCGTCTTCCTTGAAGAGGAAACCATATATACCGCCGCTTTGCTAAATGCCTTCAAAGGTCAGCCTGGTTTCGATGATCAGGCTTATCAAGATAGATGGGGCCTCCTTTATACGGGCTATGCCCCGATATTTGGTTCGGACAAAAAAACCGTCAAAGCCGTTGCCTGCGCAGACGTTTGGGCTAGTTGGTATCAAAGGGAAGTTACCACTAACGGCCTTTCCGTTTTCATTATGACCTTTATCACCATCCTCTTGGGTGGCGGCGCCGCTTTGACTTTAGCAGGAAGAATCAAGGGACGACTTGATGCCTTGAACAAAGAGATGGACGACTTACAAGAGGACGTTCAGTCGCTTTTAAAGGATATTAGAGAGCCAGCGAACATCTACGGCATCGATACCAAAGATGAAAACGAGACCATCGGCGAGATTGCTGAGTTAAAAGAACAAATAGGCTCCGCAAGAATCGGTTTGAAGAAATACATCGCCTTCATGCATAAGCAAGCCTATACCGACCAGCTCACCGGGATTGGTAACAGGAACGGATATTTCGAATTGACGACTGCTTTGGATGAAAAGATTAAGAATGGCGAAAAAGTAGAGTTCTCCTTCGTGATTTTCGATATCAACCTCCTCAAGGAAGTAAATGATAGTTATGGCCATGAAGTTGGCGATAAGAACATCGAATCCATTGGAAAGACCATCTCTGAAATCTTCGGTGAAGATCATTCCTTCCGAATCGGTGGGGACGAAATCGCCGTCATCCTAGAGAATACAAGCGAAGAAGAGACCAAAAAGATGATAGAGAAATTCGAGGCCACGTTTGCCCAAGAGAATCTTGATGACATTGCCAAATATGGATTCAGCGCCTCCAAAGGCTATGCTTCCTTTGACCCGAACATCGACGAAGATTTCTCAAGCGTCTTCAAAAGGGCGGACAAGAACATGTATGCCGAAAAGGCCAAATACCATAGCAAAGTCAAAGCTAAGAAAAAGACCGATTAAGGAAGGGAAAATGAACCCTTCCTTTTCTTTAAAAACCCTGTAATTTTTTATTTTCGTCAGGTTTTTGCAAAGAAAAACCCCGTCGCTTTGATGGCGACGGGGCGTTCATTTAAGAAACCTTATTTGCTCTTATTAAGGATGGCAGCCTGGGCCGCGGCAAGGCGGGCAAGCGGGACACGGAATGGAGAGCAAGAGACATAGTCGAGACCGACTTTGTCGTAGAAGATGATGGACGCTGGGTCACCACCGGTTTCACCGCAAACGCCGATGAGGAGGTTTGGGTTGGTGGCGCGGCCACGTTCAACAGCGATCTTAACGAGTTCGCCAACGCCTTCGATATCGATGGTCTGGAATGGATCGAATTCGTAGATCTTCTTCTGCTGATAGGTTGGGAGGAATTGGCCGGAGTCATCACGGGAGAAGCCCATGGTGAGCTGGGTGAGGTCGTTGGTTCCGAAGGAGAAGAACTCAGCTTCCTGAGCAAGTTTGCCAGCCTGGAGAGCGCCTCTTGGGACCTCGATCATGGTACCGACGTGGTAGACGAGCTTCTTGTCGTGGAGGCCCATTTCCTTTTCGACGGCATTGACGACGACGTCTTTCGCAAACTTGAGTTCGCGGAGTTCGCCGGCAAGAGGAATCATGATTTCTGGTTCGACGTCTTTGCCGATTTCGGCGGAAGCCTTATAGGCGGCTTGGACGATAGCCTTGGCAAGGGTCGCATAGATTTCCGGATAAGCGACGCAGAGACGGACGCCACGGAAGCCCATCATTGGGTTGGCTTGCTGTAGCTGGTTGATACGATCGACGACTTTCTGCTCGGAGACGCCAAGCTTGGCGGCGAGGTCGGCGATGTTCTTCTTGTCACCAAGTTCTGGGAGGAACTCATGTAGTGGTGGGTCAAGGAGACGGATGTTGACAAGTGAATCTGGGTTGGCGAGATACATCTTGTAGAAGTCATCCATCAAGAATGGGCGAATTCTTTCGAGGGCGGCTTCGCGTTGCTCGGTTGTGTCGGAAAGAATCATGGAACGCATATTGAGGATGCGGTCATCCGCGAAGAACATACGTTCGGTGCGGCATAGACCAATACCTTCGGCACCAAACTTCTTGGCGTTGTTGGCATCTTCTGGAGTGTTGCAGTTGGCGCGGATCTTGAGGCGACGATATTTGTCGGACCAAGCCATCATGCGGCCAAAGTCACCACCGAGATCGGCGGGGATCATTGGGATGGAGCCTTCGTAGACGGCACCGGTGGAGCCGTTGACGGAGATGACGTCGCCTTCTTTGTAGACCTTGCCATTGACGGTCATGGTCTTGGCTTCTTCGTTGATGATTGCAGAGGTGCAACCGGCAACGCAGCATTTACCCATGGAACGGGCAACGACGGCGGCGTGGGAAGTCATACCACCGCGAGCGGTGACGATGGCTTCGGAGTTGACCATACCGATGATATCCTCTGGGGAGGTTTCGGCACGGCAGAGAACGACTTTGACGCCTTTGTCATGGAGTTCTTTGCACTCCTCGGCGGTAAAGACGATTTGTCCGGTTCCAGCGCCTGGAGAGGCTGGGAGACCAACGACGAATGGGGTGACTTTCTTCTCTTCGGCTGGGTCGAAGGTTGGGTGGAGAAGGTCATTCAATTGCTTTGGCTCGACGCGGAGAACGGCTTCTTCTTCGGAGATGAGGCCTTCGTCGACGAGATCGCAGGCGATCTTGAGGGCGGCGCGAGCGGTACGCTTACCATTACGGGTCTGTAAGAAGTAAAGGACGCCTTTTTCGATGGTGTATTCCATGTCTTGCATATCACGGAAATAGTTTTCCATCTTCTTGATGGTTTCCATGAATTGCTTGTAGACGTCTGGCATACGTTTGGCAAGTTCGTCGATATGGAGCGGGGTGCGAACACCGGCGACGACGTCTTCACCTTGAGCGTTTGGAAGGAATTCGGCGTAGATTTTCTTTTCACCGGTGGATGGGTTACGGGAGAAGGCAACACCAGTTCCGGAATCTTCGCCCATGTTACCGAAGACCATCGTTTGGACGTTGACGGCGGTTCCCCATTCATATGGGATGCCGTTCATCAAACGATAGACGTTGGCACGCTCGTTGTCCCAGCTGCGGAAGACGGCGGAAACCGCTTCGCGAAGTTGGACGTATGGATCGGAGGGGAATTCCTCTCCGAAGACGCTGCGATAGTATTCCTTATAAGCTTTGACGAGCTCTTTGAGTTGAGGAACGGTGACTTCGGTGTCGAGTTTGTAGCCGTTGTCCTCTTTGATTTTGTCAAGCATCGCATCCATTTTGGTGCGTGGATGACCTTTGGCGATGTTCGTGAACATCAAGATGAAACGACGATAGGAGTCCCAAGCGAACCTTTCATTGCCGGTGGCGGCGATGAGTTCCTCGACGGTCCTATCGTTGGAACCAAGGTTGAGGATGGTATCCATCATGCCAGGCATGGACATCCTGGCGCCGGAACGGACGGAGACGAGCAAAGGCATTCCCTTTCCTCCTCCGAAGGACTTTCCGGAGTTCCTTTCGATTTCGTGGACGTGGTTCACGATGTCTTCCCACACATAATCCGGGATGTTCTTTCCGGATTCATAGTAGAGGTTGCATGCTTCGGTGGAGATGGTGAAGCCCTGAGGAATGTTAATTCCAGCGGCGGTCATCTCAGCAAGGCCGAAGCCCTTTCCACCAAGGATCTCTTTGCCGATTTTGGCTTCGCGAGCCTCCTTGAAGGAGTAAACATACTTCTTATTTGCCATTTTTTCCTCCTAATGACTGAAGTAGGGCTAGGTTGCCCAACGGATTAAGTGTATCACATAGAGGCTTATTCATTGAATAAGGAAGTTGAATAATAGGCTACGTAAGCCATTTATTTTTTATGAAAACGCTTCAAAAGCCCCTTTGGGGCAAATGTCATCAAGTTGCTTTTATCAGTTTTTGTCCTAAGATTAATAACGATATGAAAAACAATGACGATTTGGTTTTGACGATAGATTTCGGGACGCAGTCGGTGCGTGTTTCCATTTTCGATAGTCAAGGAAATGTTTTGGCTCAGGAAAAGCAACAATACGAAAAACCCTATTTTTCGACCAAGCCTGGCTATGCCGAACAATACCCAAACATCTATTTCGATAAAATGGCCGAGGCAAGCAAGCGGATAATCTCCGAGCATTTTGAACTTGTACCAAAGATTAAAGGTCTTTCCATGACTTGCTTCCGCGATACCGCGGTCTATCTTGATAAAAACAGGAACATCATCCGCCCAACCATCCTTTGGCTTGACCAACGTTATGCCAAATGTGAGAAAAAGCTTCCTCTCCTCTCCAGGGCCGCCTTTAAGCTGGTTGGCATGGATGAGGTAATTAGAATGAACCGTCGCAGGACGGCGATGAACTGGATCAAGGAAAACGAACCGGAGAACTTTGAAAAAATTGATAAGTATGTGGCGATTTCCACATATTTCATTTACCGTCTAACGGGAAATCTAAAGGATTCCGCGTCTGATTACACGGGCCATTACCCAATAGATTTCAAAAAGGGACAGTTCTACAAAAAGCCCGAAAAACACCTACAGGGTCAAATATTTTCCATAAAAAAGGAACAACTGTGCGAGCTCGTTCCTGGTTTATCACTATTAGGGAATGTCACCGAAGAAGCTTCCAGATTAACCGGAATCCCGGCAGGGCTACCGATGTATGCCGCGGGCAGCGACAAGGCTTGCGAAACATTGGGGTCTGGGGTTATTGATGAGACTTCTCTTGCCGTATCCCTAGGCACCGCCTGCACCATTGAGACGACGATGGAGCGCTATGTGGGGCCGGATAAGTTCCTTCCCGCCTATCCGTTTGTTTTGCCAAACCACTTCAATATGGATTTCCAAATCTACCGTGGATTTTGGATGATCAATTGGTTCCTTAAGGAATTTGGGGCCCAAACGATAGCCGATTTGATGGCGGAGGAGCAAGGGGACCCAAGTAGGTTTAACGAAGGTCTTAAATCGGTTCCCCCTGGTTCTGACGGTCTTTTGCTTCAGCCATATTGGGGCTCCCAATTGGATAGGCCCCTTGTCAAAGGCGCGATTGTCGGATTCTCCGATTCCACGACCCAGATGCACTTCTACCGTTCTTTAATCGAAGGCATTGCCTTTGAACTTAGGGGAGCGAAAGAAAGATTTGAGAAAAACCTCAAGCACCCATTCGATAAAATCCATATCGCTGGAGGCGGCGCCGTTTCGGACGAAGTGTGCCAAATTATGGCGGACATCCTCTATTTACCGGTCTCTAGAGCCCAAACGATTGAAACCTCTTCTTTAGGTGCGGCTATGTCCGCTTATATCGCCATGGGAACATATACGGTTAAAGAAGCCAAGGAAAATATGTTTAGAGAAACCAAGGTCTTCGAACCCAACCCCGAAAATAAAAAGACGTATGACGACCTCTACCAGAACGCTTATTCCAAGCTTTATGGTAGTTTGTCGGATATCTACGCCTTCTTGTTCAAATTCAACGATAAATAATTAGTCGATTCTTTCGCCAACTAAAGCCATTCCAAGAATCACGTCGCTAGAAACGACAGGCGACTTTTTGCCGTCATTAACAAGCCTTAGGAAGTTGTTCGCGATGATGTCGGTTAGGCCCAACGCGATTTCCTTTGGATCTCCTGGGACGATCTTCTTCTCTTTTTGTCCTTGCTCAACGAGAACGCAGACGGTTTCATAGAGGTTGTTTTCCTTAACAAAAGGAACGATGCTTTCTGGAACGTCCTCGATTTGGCTTGTTTGGCAAGCAAGCCAAGCGGTGTTGAAGACGCTTGGTCCAGCGGTCCAAACCCCATTGAAGAAAGAGAGGAGGACCTTGAGTCCTGCAACGCCTTTGGCCTCAAGGGCTTTATGGCATGGGGCGTAATAAGAGGAAGGGACGATTATTTCGTCAACGATGGCGGCGAGAATCTCCGCTTTGTTATCGAAATAATGGTAGAAGAGTCCGTGGGAGCATCTTGCGTCTTTGGTGATATCATCAACCGAGACCTCGTTGTAACCCTTCGTGGCAAACACGCGGATTGCGGCACGAATTATCTTGGCACGACGACGGTCTTTGATTTGCTGATTCTGTTCATCTGTACGTGGCATGGTTGTTCCTTTTCTTGAAGTCAATCAAAACAGTGCACCGAAAAATATAAAGGGTTTTATTTTTTTATCAACAATAAAATGGTTGTTTTTATTGTTATTGTGCACAACATACTATTTTTTGGGAAAACGGAAGGTCTCAATTGTTGGCTTCGGTTTCGATTTCTTTTTCTTCAGGAACCTGTTTCTTTAGGGTTTTGGACACAAGAAAAAGTGTCAACGCTCCGATAACGACAAAGAGGATTCCGCCGACAAGCCAATGCCACCACTGATTTGTGACGGGATTGAAATAGGCGTCCCAGATTTGGTTGTTGATAAACATCGCGACGAGAGATCCAAGGACAAAGCCCAAAACGATGTTGAAGGTTGTATCATGGAATTTGGCGATAACCCTTTTCATTAATAATGAAGCTAAGATTATTCCGGCGATGATACCGACTAGCAAGCATGCGGTAAGAATCAAACCGGCGCCAAGCCTGCTATGGTCATGAATCATGGACGCATCGCCCATATAAAGGTTGAGGACGGGTTGATAAAGGCCGAAGATGAAGAGAATCATTGCCCCGGAAATGCCAGGAATTATGCAAGCCCCCATCGCGATTAAGCCAATGACGATGGTCAAAGGATAAATCCAAACATTCTCGTTTGGGGAAAGGAAGGCCGCTTCGATATCGAACCAGTTATAAATCTTAGAAAGAACGGAGAGCAAACCGATTCCCGCGGCAATCAGGAAGCCTAATGCTATTAAGGCAAAATCCTTTATCCCA
>ONFU01000133.1 GCA_900317165.1 uncultured Erysipelotrichaceae bacterium | reverse complement strand
TGTCGAAGGCAGAATCATCAAGAAAAACCTTCATAAAAGGAAAATAACCGTGGAGGTTCCGATGTTTAACAGGAAGGTCCAAATTGACGTTGGAGTCAACATCGTCACCAAGACCAATTGAATAAGTAGGACCTAATCGATAATCTTCAACTTCGGTGTTTCGATTCTAACCATCGGAGCGTTTTCCGCGTTCTTCCTTAACGAATCGTCTCCCAAAGGAACCATCTTGAATAAGGCTTCTAGCGAGGAGAAGATTAATAATATCGATGAATCGACCATGGTTTTATCTAACGGCTGGGCGGCTCATATCAACACAAACAGGATTTCCTTTGACGATGGTTTATACGGTCTATCGCCAAACGGATTCATTACGAATATCGATCCATTTCAATCGATTACCGAGATGATTATCGAGATTGGTGGAGGGGGGATATATCCTTGGAAGTGGTTTCGGGAGACGGGGAGGGCAATCCCGTTTCCTTCAAAGGCGCGGATATGCTCGAGGATGAATAGTGCAACGTCACGGGTGTCTTTGGTGAACCTCCGCAGTTCTTTAGGATCCATACTGACTTCAGAGTTCAAATATATAGCATCTTTTCAAATACATTTGTCATCCGTCAAGCTGAAGACGTTCATATTGATATGCGCAAATCATATTGAAGCGAATTGACTCTTAAATCATCTGATAACATGATTTGCATGGACACCCATGGGGCTTTCTTGGCTTTTTCGTTTTTATGACAGAGTGTTTTTGGACCAAAAATACCTCTATAAGTCCCCGAATCAACCAATTTTCTATCTTTTTATAGCTAAAAACGGACAAGCGCAAGGTTTCGATGTCCACTGTTGCAAAGCGTGTAACGCATGCAAAACTTTTTCACATTAGGGCGTTACATTTTAGCCCTGTTTTCGGGTGGTAAATTTGAATTATCATCAGGGTCTTGGTTTTTAGCCGGGGCATAGCCGTATAAAACTTGTATAAATTGACTCGTTTGAACGCAAAGCGAAAAATGGGTCGAACAAGATTATTCTTCACTGACTGAGAGCGACCACCACAGGATTTTAGTCTTTAAGGGCTATTTCCTACAATCACATATGGGTCCTCGAGGTCAATTGGTGTTTTGGGTAGATGAAAATTGAGGGGGAACATGAGAGTAAAACCAAAATTATTGATATTAGGCGCCGGTGAGTACGGACAGCTCGTTAAAGAGATTGCCAGGAATAAATACCCGATTATAGATTTCCTCGATGACAATTCCGAGGCTGCAATTGGCAAGATTGATGACATGGCTAAATATCGACTCGATTATGACGCAATAGTGGCGATCGGAAATCCGGAGAAAAGGAAAGAATTGTACGAGAAACTTGTGGGCTTTGGCTTCAAAATTGTAACCATCATTTCCCCACGCTCATATGTTTCTAATTGCGCATTGATAGAACCAGGCTGTGTTATCGAACCTATGGCGGTAGTGAATATAGGCGCAAAAATTAAACGAGGCACATTCATTAATGCGGGGGCGGTGGTAAACCATAATTCGACCGTGAATGAATTCTGTCAAATAGATTGCAACGCTGTCGTTGGCGCGGATGCTGTAGTGCCTGAAAAAATGCATTTAAATTATGGCCAAGTGATCACAAGGGTCACGAAACCTGACAATTGGGAGTTTAGCGAATGATGAAGAAGAAACCGATATATTCATTTTTTAAGCGATGTTTTGATATATTTTGCTCATTGCTAGCCATTATTATTTTGGCTTTACCAATGCTGATAGTGGCGATAGCAATCAAAATAGACTCAAAAGGTCCGGTGTTCTTTAAACAAGATCGAATAGGCAAGAACAAGAAGATATTCAAAATACTTAAATTCCGTTCGATGTTTACTGACACTGATCCAAATGCGCCAACCCATCAACTAGGTAATGCGACATCGCATATTACCAAGGTTGGCAGTTTTATTAGAAAGACATCAATAGACGAGCTTCCTCAGTTATTCAATATCCTTTCCGGAAAGATGAGCTTTGTCGGTCCTAGACCAGCTCTTTGGAATCAGGACGATTT
>ONFU01000022.1 GCA_900317165.1 uncultured Erysipelotrichaceae bacterium | reverse complement strand
TTTTTTCGATAAATTGAAGAGTTATACGAAGGGGTATGCCTCTTTGGACTACGAATTCAAGGAATATAGGAAGAGCGATCTAGCCAAAATGGATATCCTCCTTAACGGCGAAGTCGTCGACGCCCTTTCCTCGATCGTCTTTAGGCCTAACGCCTATGGAAGGGCGATTTCAATTGTTAGGAAACTTAAATCGGTTATTCCCCGTCAGCAATTCGAAGTCCCGGTTCAGGCTGCGATCACTGGAAAAATCATCGCCCGCGCGGATATCAAGAGCGTCAGGAAAGACGTCTTGGCCAAGTGCTATGGCGGAGATATCTCCAGAAAGAAGAAGCTGTTGGAAAAACAAAAGGAAGGCAAAAAGAGGATGAAGGCCGTCGGTTCGGTCGAAGTTCCTCAGGAAGCCTTCATGGCCATTCTTAGTATCGACGGCGAGGAAGAGTAGTTTCTTTCCTAAATTTCAAATCATGCCCCGTTTATTCCGAAAAAATGGGGCATTTCTTTAACATCCGACTATTAAAATTAGTAGTTTTCTGGTTGAAAGGGAACTTCTGTTCCCCTACAATAATGTAACCAAGAAAAGGAAAGATTCGCCATGGATGAGAATTCACGTGAAGTTCGTTATACCGACCTTGAGTATCTATCCCCGAAAGGGGTAGCCGAGAAGCTTGGTTTTTCCTCGATTGATTTCGTTTGGAAGGACGTCAAAAACTACCGCGACGCCCACAAAGCCACGCTTTCGATTCGCACGATCGCCCGCGGCCCGTTCTATTACACGGCCTTGGAATCGGTAATCAGAAAACTTGAAGCAAATGAGACCGCGATTACGGAGTTTCTCCGCCAATACAAAACGGTCGCTAGATTCGATGAGACAAAGGAAGAAGCGGATAAGGATTGCTATGTCCATAACCTTCTTTGCGCCGGCCAATTGCTTAAGGCTGACGTCCCAGAATTAGCGGTCAAGGCGATGTTGAGTGGAGTTTTCAACGAAACAAGTCCCGCTAAACGCATTGTCTATGGCTATAAGAAACTCCTCGACAATATGCCAAGGATGGTCGAGACTTGCGAGAATGAGGACGCCTTCCTTGGCGATGCCTTCGGGATGCTTCTTGGCACCGAGGAAATCACGACTTTATATAGAAGCAGCGATCAAAAGACCTTCATGACCGATTCCTATTCCTCCGGAGCCCCAGCTCAGCAAATCAAAGAGCTCCTCAAGGAATTATGGAATTATCTAAATACATCGGATAACAGCTTACTTTTCAAAGCGTTGGTCGCCGTTTATTACATCGTTTATGTCCAACCCTTCGATTCCAAGGAACTCACCAAGCTTTTGGCGGTTGCCCTTGGGAAATTCATCCTCGCGAAGAACGGGCTAGTCAATGTGGCCGCCCTTTTGCCCCTTGAGGAAGTGTTGCTTTATTCCCCCCACTTCGAAAAATACGAAGAACCCGAAATTAGGAGAACCGGGGATATCACCTATTTCGTCCTTGAAGGCGGTCAAATCCTATATCACTCGATAATCTCGATGCTCGATGGGTTCCAAGCCATTCAAAATTCGGCAATCGAAAGGGAAAAACGCGAGATTCCTAAGGAAGAACTAAAAGAAGTCAAAGCGGAAGAGGAAGTAATCGAGGAGCCCAAGAAAGAGCGTAAGCCCCCGAAAGTTGCTGACATAGAGGAGGCAACCGACTATTATTCCGTGGAGGAAGATGGCGATTCCGCCTTCTCGGCTCCCAGAAAAGCCGCAAAGAGTGACAAAGAAGTAAAGGAAATGACGCGTTATCTTCTCGAGACGCATCCCTTGCTTCGCAAAGCCCAGGCTTCCTTCTATGCGAACCATTGCACGATGGGCCGCTATTACACCATCCAGGATTTCAAGCGCAGCGTCCGTTGCGCCTATGAAACAGCTCGCACCTCCATGGATCTCCTCGCCGAGGAAAAGCTCTATAAGAAGTTGCGTGTCAAAAACAAATACGTCTACACCCCAATCAAACAAGGAGATTAAAAAATGCTAGCTATATTCGAAACACTTCCAGGATTTGTAATCGCGTTGCTCATCGTTGGCATCTTCGGTGTCATCGTCGTGGCGGTTATCCTTCTTAAGAAATATACGAAGCTCTTCAAAAGCGACGAAAAACCCAAATCCGAAAAGGAGATAGCCGCTGAGGAATTAGACCGTCTTCTCCAACCAATCGAAGAAGATGTGGTCGAAAAAACCGAAGAGAGCGAAGAAGAAGTCAAACCGGAAGAGCCAAAAGAAGAAAAGAAGGACGACGATCCTAACAATCAATGAACCCTTCTCCGAAATCGGCTTATATCCATATTCCCTTTTGCAAAAGCATCTGCACCTATTGCGACTTTTGCAAATTGCTGAAGAATCCCGTTTTCGAACAATCTTACGTCAAAGCCCTGCTTGAAGATATCAAAAAGGCCAATTTAAAGAAGATGAAGACCATCTATGTGGGAGGAGGAACGCCCTCTTGCCTCGAAGATGGTCTTTTTGCCTCCTTATTGGCCAAATTAGGCGAATCTTTGGGTGAAGGGTATGAATTCACGGTCGAATGCAATCCGGAGTCCCTAACGCCCGAAAAAGCGCGAATTATGAAAGAAGCCGGTGTCAACCGCGTATCGATTGGCCTACAAAGCGCGAATCCCAAATACCTTTCCTATTTGGGGAGGACGCATACATTCAAGGCCGTTGAAGAAGCGATCCTCACCCTCAAGAGTAACGGTATCGAAAACATCAATGTCGATTTGATGTATGGCTTCGAAGGTGAGAATGAGGAAGAATTGCTCGATGACATCAAAGCGATTCTTTCCTTAAAAGTCCCTCACCTATCGACTTATTCTTTAATTTTGGAAAAAGGGACGATCCTTTACGGAAAAGGGGTAAAGGAAACAGAAGGCGATATTCTTGCTAACTTCTATGAAATAATCCTAAAAGAGCTTAGGAAAGCCGGTTATAGACGTTATGAGGTCAGCAATTTCGCTCTTCCTGGTTATGAATCCCAACATAACCTCGTCTATTGGCACGATGAGCAATATTATGGCCTAGGTCTTGGGGCCTCGGGCTATGAAAACGGGGTCCGTTACAAAATAACCCCTTCGATAAACAATTACCTAAAAGGAATTCGCAAAGTCGAAGAGGAAAAAGTGAACAAGGCCGATGACCGTTCCTATTATCTTCTAACTTTATTAAGGCTAGAAGAAGGTTTCGATCTCCGAGAATTCCGCGATCGTTTCGATGAGGACTTGCTTATTAGCAGAAAGATCGCAATCGAGAAACACTTGAAATACGGAAATGTTATCGTCGAAAACGATAGAATCAAGGCAACAGACAAAGGTATGCTTCGCCTTGATTCGATATTGGTCGATTTGCTTTAGGGTCATTTTCCTTCTTTTCTCTATGGAGAAGATTCTTCATGGAGATTATACTTTTACCCGAGGAAACAACCCCTATGCCAACATGTCGTCATTGTAATCGTCAAATCGAGAAATTCGAAACCGATATCTGCCCTTATTGCGGCGGAAAAGACCCGATTCCCGCCTCCTATAAAACGATGGATATAACCAAAAACATCGCCAAGATGGATGGGAAAAGCGTCAATCTTTATAAATCGAAATCCCAGGCAGTTTATGCGAATCTATGCTTATTTTTAGGATTTGCCGGCGTTCATAATTTCTATATCAAGAAGCCTAAACTCGGTTATATCGACATCGCGATAACCGTTTTCATCCTCGCCCTTATGGGAAGCCTTCTGACTTTCCTCACCCCTTTGCAGGGATTTGGCTATCTAATCGCTTTCGGCGTGGCCTTTTTGCTTTTCGCCATCTATTCATTCTATCTCCGTCAAAAGGATTCGCCCCGTGACGGTGAAGGGGAGTTCCTCCGTTAATGCAGCATTATTTCGGAAAAATCGTTGGAGACGAGGCCTTCCTCGAAGAGGAGGATTTACGTCACCTTAAGGTTAGAAGAACGGAAATCGGTGAACCCATCGAGATTTCTACCGAAGACGGAAAGCTTTACCAATGCGAAATAACTTCGCTTTCCCCATTAAGAATAACGGTTAAAGAAGAAGTCAAGAATATGCGGGAACCGGATATCAAACTAACCTTGGCTTTCTCGTTGCTAAAATCCGACCATAACGAATTAATCATCCAAAAAGCCACCGAAATCGGAGCGACCTCATTCGCCCCGTTCGTCTCCGAGCGCTCGATCGTCCGTCCCGAGGGGAAAGAGGACAACAAGCTCCAAAGGATGCGGAAAATCGCCAAAGAAGCCGCCGTCCAATGCCGCAGAAACATCATCCCTGCCGTTTTGCCGTATTCTTCTTTTGAAGAAATATTAAGGCTCGAAGCTTCACATCGCTATCTAGCTTACGAAGGTCTTTTGGGGGATTCCAAATCGCTTTTTAAAGAGTTAAACAACATCAAAAAAGGCGATGACATCTTGGTTTTGATTGGTCCTGAAGGAGGTTTTTCGGATAAGGAGATTCTTAAGGCCAAGGAAGCCGGATTCGAATTCTTAAGCCTAGGAAGAAGCATGTTAAGGGCGGAAACCGCGGCGATTTATGCGACGAGCCTAATAGTCGCGAAGGGGGAAGAATAAAATGGATTTCTTCACATTGACCCGCAAAAGGCAGAGGCGGACGCATTTCAACCGTTCTTCCGAAATGCAGTTTTTCCTCGATAACAACATACTTTTACGTTCAAATCCCATGTTTATGACCTACGCGAATGCGCAACGTTCTTTCGATATCGTTAGGGCCAACATCATAATTCGTGGACTCATTAACAAAAAGACCATCGAAAAAATCTATTTTTCCTTGATGGAAGGCCAACTTCTTGAAACAATCAACAAAGAGCAGAAGGAGGAAGTATCCAAAAAGGTCCAAGCCGCGATAAGCGACCTCCCATATGCCTTTGACCAAGAAAGCAAAATCTATATCCCTTTCTTTTCAAGAAGTATCAATAGAATCTACGAGAAGGACTTCTGGAAATTGGAGGAAATGCCCTATAAATCGTTATTAAAGGACTTCGAATCAATCATTTCCGATCCTTTTGACCTCTATGGCGATGACCTATATAACTCCATTTTCACGAAGCTTGTTAGGTTGAAGAAAACCAGAGAAGGCTCGGCATTCTATGATTATGATGCTTTGGCCATTTATTTCGTCAATAAAGGCGGACGTTTGGAAGAAGCGATATATCTTTTCGACAAGGATTTAAGGAAGCCTTCGCCTAACCATATGATCGGAAAGCTCATTCCGGTGGTCAACGCATACTATTCCGGCAACAAAGACGCCTTCTTTGCTGAATTGGTAAAAAATAGGTTAATTTCTAGTAGATTATTAGCAAAGCATTTAGATTCAATTCGCTCGAATAAATCGGGAGATAACGCGGAGTAGTAGGTAATGTTTGAATCATTTTACCTTCATACATTAGGCTGCAAAGTCAACGCCTATGAAACCTCGGCCCTCGGTGAGGAATTATCGCGACATGGGTTGCGTAAAGTCCAAAATCTGGAAGAGGCCGATGTCATTGTCTTAAATACCTGCTCAGTCACCGCGAGGGCCGATCAAAAATCTCGTCAACATATATCTTCTTTTAGACGTAGGAATCCTAATGCATCGATTCTCGTGATGGGGTGCTATTCCCAAACCCACGCGGAAGAATGCGTATCCTTAGGCGCTAACGTCGTTTTGGGTTCCTCCAACCGTTCTAAGGCCTTTAGCCTACTGGAAGAGTCGCTTAGGAAAAACGAGCCTATAATCGACGTTAAGTCAAGCGTTCGCAACGAATCATATGAAGAACTAGGCTTTAATGCCTATTCGGATAATGCCCGCGCCTACCTAAAGGTACAAGATGGATGCAATAACTTTTGCTCATATTGCTACATACCTACTCTACGCGGAAATTCGCGCTCCCGCGAACCAAGGGAAGTCGTAGAAGAGGCGATTGCCCTCGAAAACAAAGGTTTCCATGAAATCATCATCACGGGAATCCATATAGGTGCCTACGGGGAGGATCTTGACGGCCATTTCCGCCTCTCCGATTTGCTTAACGCCATATTGAACAAATGCGAAAAGCTCGATAGATTGCGGATTTCCTCAATCGAGGAATCGGAGATCGACGATGGTTTCCTCTCCTTGCTAAGAAACAGGAAGCAGGTCGTCGACCATCTTCATATCCCCCTCCAATCCGGCTCCTCCGATGTCTTGAAGGCCATGCACCGCCATTACGATACCAAGGCTTTCCTCGAAAAGCTTTCCGCTATAAGATCAATCCGTCCGGAAATCGCGATTACCACCGATATAATCGTTGGTTTCCCTTCCGAAACCGAAGAGGATTTCGCAAAGACCCTCGAATTCTGCAAGGAAGCCAAATTCGCCGAAATCCACGTGTTCCCCTTTTCCCCTCGCCCGAACACGCCCGCCTATTACATGAAGGACCTCTCCCCACAAATAAAGAAGGAACGCGTCAAACGCCTTATGGATCTTTCCAAATCCTTAAGGAAGGAATACAAATCACAATTTTACGGAAGAAGCATGCCCGTCTTGTTCGAGGATTATGACGAGAAGAAGCACCTTGCCTATGGCCATACCGAAAACTACCTTCTCGTTGCCGTTCCTAGTGATAAACCGCGGCATGGAGAAATCGCGGAAATTCTTTATGACGATAAGGTGGCATCGGACTAATTCGGAATTTTTTTGACATTGTCTCAAAAATCATGTTGCCTACGCACACAAGACAAATATAATTTGCTCGCTCAAAAGGAGATGAAAAGAAAATGGCAGTCCCACAGAGAAGAATCAGCAAAACCCGCAAGCGTCTACGCCGCACCCACTTCAAGCTCGAAGTCACCGGCCTCGTCGCCTGCCCACACTGCGGAGAAATGATCCGCTCCCATCGCGTTTGCCCGAAATGCGGCTATTATGGCGGCAAGTCGGTCGTCGCTAAGAAAGAAGAGGAATAAGTCACCTCAAGGCCCTTTGTATGGGCCTTTTTGTTAGAAGAAGGAGAAAACAATGGAATTCAACAAATACTTTGACCACACGTTGCTCAAACCAGAAGCCACCGAAAAGGACATCATCCGCCTTTGCGAAGAAGCGAAGAAATACGATTTCGCCTCCGTCTGCGTCAACCCTTGCTTTGTTTCCTTGGCTAAGGAACAGCTCGAAGGCTCTAACGTCAAGGTCTGCACCGTCATCGGCTTCCCTCTAGGGGCCAATTCCTCCTCGGTCAAGGCCACCGAAGCCTCCATCGCCGTCATGAACGGGGCGGAAGAGGTCGATATGGTCATCAACGTCGGCTGGGTCAAGGAAAGAAGATATGAGGACCTCGTCTACGAAATCGCCCTCATCAAGGACGCATGCGAGGGAAAACTCCTCAAGGTCATCCTCGAAACCTGCCTCCTGACCGATGAGGAAATTGCTTATGCCAGCAAAGCCTCGATGGACGCCGGTGCCGATTTCGTGAAGACCTCGACCGGTTTCTCCAAAGGAGGAGCGACCGTCGAAGCCGTCAGGATCATGCGCGAAACCGTCGGCGATAAGCTCGGCGTTAAGGCTAGTGGAGGCATCCATACCCTCGCCGAAGCCAAAGCCCTCATCGAAGCAGGCGCGAGCCGCCTTGGATGCTCCGCTTCCGTCAAGATAATGGAAGAACTTGGCAAATAAGATCCAAAAGTTAAATTTTCCGATTGCAACGCCCATCTTTTGATGGTATGTTATTGCTCGCGACCAGAAAGGAAGGTGATTATAGATGGCAGTTAAGACAACTCTCCGCGAAGGGGAAAACGTTGACGAACTCCTCCGTCGTTTCAAACGCGGCGTGAACAAGTCTGGCATCCTTCTTGAAGCTCGCAAGCGCGAAGCCTATCTCAAACCAGGCCTAAAGAGGAAAATGAAATCCAAAATGGCCAGGCGCAAGAAGTTCTAAGCCCCTAGCTAACTAGACCCGTCCAAGCGACGGGTTTTTTCTTGTCCGAAAAGGAAAGTGCAAAAAAATAGTTTCGATTAAAAGTCATATTTTCAAAAAGTTTTCAAAAAAGTGAGCCAATTTTTGATTTTTTCCACTATTAGTTAGTATGAAGACAAAAATCGTTTACCAATCACAGGAGAAGGGCTGCGGCTATGCCGCGGTGAAGATGGCCCTGATCCATATGTCCAAAAGGAAGGACTTCGCTTATGCGGAGGAACCAGAGATCGAGGGAATGGCCCCTTCCTTATTGGATATAAAGGAATACGCCCTTAACCACGGCCTTTCCCTCGAGGTCTTTAGGACGAAAGACCCATCCGAACTATTAGACAACAAGGAATATCCCCTTTTGCTGATCCTAAATGAAAGCAAATCGACCCACATGGTCTATTTGGAGAGGAAAAGGCGGAAGGACTATGTCGTTTATGACCCCAAGAGAGGAAAGCGTTATATCCCCCACGAGGACCTCCACCGCGTGTTTTCCGGGACCTTCGTTTCCCTCCTTTCATATAGGGAACTTGGGCAATCGTTCCAAAAGAAGAAGGACAAAACCAGGATATGGAACCTCGTCGATGCCTTTTTCTCCTTCTTGCCCCTGCCTTTTCTCCTTTTGGGGATGTCGACCCTTGAAGGATACGTCTTGGCGATTCCGATAACCTTCTTCCTTCTTTCGTTAACGTCGGTTTTCATCGGGAGATTCATCAAGATCGCCTCCTTCAAGGCGTTCGACCGTAATTACGGGCGTTTCCTCCTCCATAACGACCCCCTCAAAAGGAGGAGCCTCTACACGCATTATTGCCAATACAAAGCCTACGCCTTCACTAGCCTTGGCCAATTCGCGGCGACCCTAGCGGAAACGATTGGCCTTGTGAGTATTCTAGCGATCCGCAACCTCTTCTTCGGGACCCTTCTTTGCCTAGCGATCCTCATGAGCGTCCTCCTTGTGATCCTCGATACCCCAAGGGAAAAGAAAACCTTAGGAATGATCGAGGAAAAGGAGGATACCTTCCTCAACGTCCGCCTCTCGGAAGAAGATAGGAAGACGGCTTTGCTTGGGGTCTTCGCCTCCTCGACTTCCTACGCCTCGTTTTTGCTTTCTAGGGAGACCTTCACGTTCGTTATCTCCGTCGCTTTCTCCTCCATCGCGATGGCGATAACGGGCCTAGCCTCACTTGAGACCTTCATCTTCTATTGCCTTTCCATCCATATCGTGGTGAGTTTGACCATCGAGACCTTCAAATCCTATGAAGGGGTGGAAAAGAAAAGGAAGGAGGAGCCCTTTTTCCTCCGTTATTTCGTGGAGTGACCCTACTCCAAGACCCCTTGTTTATGGTAAGATAACTTAGTTATGGAATTGCTATTCGAAAACGAATTGGACCCTAAATACGACGTCCTCGAAAAGGAATACGCCCTCATCATGGGCAAAGCCTTTGAATACCTAAACATCAAGACGAATTACGAAGTCGACGTCTCCCTCGTCGATTTCGAATCCATCCAACAGATCAACCGCGATTACCGCGGGATCGACAAGATAACCGACGTCATTTCCTTCGCCTTCAATGACGATAAGAGCGAATTAGGCGCGATAAAAGGGGATGTTCCCCGCCTATTGGGTGAGATCTTCATCTGCGTGCCCCGCGCCCTTGAGCAGGCTAAGGAAATCGGCAATACCCCCGAAAGGGAACTATCCTTCCTCTTCTGCCATGGCCTCCTCCATCTTCTAGGCTATGACCACATGAAGAAGTGTGACGAGGAAATCATGTTCCCCCTTCAGGAAAAAATCCTTGAACTAACCAAGGAAGAAAGGAAATAACCATGGACAAGAACCTTCTGATCGAAGAAGCCAAGAAAGCGAGGGAGAAATCCTATTCCCCCTATAGCAAATTCAAGGTCGGCGCGGCCGTTTTGATGCGCGATGGAAGGATATTCCACGGCACGAACATCGAGAATTCCTCCTATCCCCTTTGCATGTGCGCCGAAAGGAACGCGATCTATAACGCGATGAATAACGGTTATAAGAAAGAGGACTTCCTTGCTTTGGCCCTTATCGCCGATACCGAAGGACCGGTTACCCCCTGTGGGGCCTGCCGCCAGGTCATCAGCGAACTAATGCCTAAGGGCACCCCGATATTGATGGCCTCCCTCCGCGGCGATCTCCAGGAGACGACCCCCGAGGAGCTTTTGCCTTTCGCCTTCGACGAAAAGGCCCTGAAAAACCTATGAGAAGCGGATTCATTGCCATTTTGGGAAAGCCAAACGTCGGGAAAAGCACCCTTTTGAACGCGCTTTTATCGAAGAAGGTCTCGATTGTCACCCCTAGAGCCCAAACCACGCGCGATTCCATCATGGGCATCCTCACCGAAAAGGATTATCAGATGGTCTTCGTCGATACCCCGGGCATCTTCTTCGGCAAGCAACGCCTCGACAAGATCATGCGCAAATCCGCCTTCGAATCCGCTAGGGACGTCAATTTGATCCTCTACCTAATCGATGCCTCGACCCGCAACATCGAAGACGACATCAGGATTTTCGATTCCATCCATTCGGAATCACCCCGCGTTTTCGTCATCAACAAAATCGACTTGATCAGGCCCGAAAAGGCGATGAAACTCAAGGAGAAACTAAGGGAATTCCATCCAGATACCCCGATAATCGAGGCTTCCTTCATCGAGAATTTCGGCATCAAGGAAATAAAGGAAGCGGCCTTGCCATATTTGGAGGAAGGACCTTTCTTCTTCCCCGAGGATTCCTTGACCGATAAGGATAAAGCCTATCAGGCTAAAGAAGCGATACGCGAGGTCATGCTCAAATTTCTTCGTGACGAAATCCCCCATCAATCCGCGGTTTTCATCGAATCAATCAAAGAAAAAGAAGGGGAAATAACCCTTAACGCGACAATTGTCACCGAGCGCGACGCCCATAAGGGCATCGTGATAGGAAAAGGCGGCGAGATGATCAAAAAGATCCGCCTTGGGGCGAGCAAGGAACTCGCGAGGATGTGGCATTTAAGCGTGGAGATGAACCTCAAGGTCATCGTCGACCCCTCATGGAGGGATAATCCCGGGAAACTCTCCCGTTATGGATATGGGGAATCTTGATACTTTCAGGATCAAAGGCATCGTTTTGAGGAGGACCGCGGTCAAAGACGCGGATGCGATGGTCAGCTGCATCGGCGAGGACGGCTGCTTTTCCTTTTACGGAAGAGGGGTCAAGAAGTTAACGAGCAAAAACGGCGCGGCCCTTTCAGAGCTTTCCTATTCGGATTTCCTCCTTATCAAAAGCAAAAACGGGGTCTACGCCCTTAAGGAAGCCGCGCCCATCGAATCCTATATAAAAGAAGGGGATTTGTCCGCGATCGCCGTCGAGAACTTCCTATGTGAGCTAATAAGCCATATTTTCAACGAAGATGAAACGGAGGGTAAATTCCTCTATCCCTATCTCAAAAAGGCCCTAGAGGCCATTAAAGAGGGTTTTGAGCCCTTTACCGCGGGCATCATCTGCTTTGCGAAAGCCTTGATAGAACTAGGATTAGGTTTGGAAGTCGATTCCTGCGTTAGGTGCAAGGGGAAGAAAGGAATCGTCGGCCTATCGCTTTTTGACGGGGGCTTTGTCTGCGCGGATTGCTTGGTGGAAGAAGATGTCAAACTCGACCCCTATCTCTTGAAGATCATCCGTTATGTCTTCCGTTGCGGATTAGACGATCTATCCCGCGTCTCCTTCAAGAAGGAGGACCTCCTCCCCCTTTACGATTTGCTGGCGACCCATCTTGAAAACGCGACCAACTTCAAGCCCAGAAGCCTAGAACTATTGAGACAGCTTTAAGCGAAAGTAGGCTTCATAAGCCCATTTTGCAGAAAACAAAGAGAAATTAACCAAAATCTTTCATTTTGGACATTGGAAAATGGGGATTTTTGGAAATAATTAGTGATTGCATTAGCAACGAGGTAAGAAATATGTCCGACAAATATTCATTTGAACAAATCACGACCCATCTTCAAACGACGGGTTATGTATATCAGGGATCCGCGATTTACGGCGGACTCTCCAACACCTGGGATTATGGCCCTCTCGGGGCGGAGCTTAAGCGCAATATCCGCGACGCCTGGTGGAAAAGGTTCGTTCAGGAAAGCCCGACCAACGTCGGAATCGACGCGGCCATTTTGATGAACCCCCGCGTATGGGAGGCGACCGGCCACGTCTCGACCTTCAACGACCCGATGGTCGACTGCAAATGCTGCAAGGCCCGTCATCGCGCGGATAACCTCATTAAATCGGAACATCCCGAAGCCGACGTTGAGGCTATGACCTATGAGCAGATGGACGCCTTCATCAAGGAACACGGCATCACCTGCCCAGAATGCGGCAAGGCCGACTTCACCCCGATCCGCAAATTCAACATGATGTTCAAGACCCATATAGGCGTGACCGAGGACGCTTCCTCGACCGTCTATCTCCGTCCGGAGACCGCCCAAGGTGTCTTCGTCAACTTCAAAAACGTGGCCCGCACGGCCAGAAAGAAGCTTCCCTTCGGCATTTGCAACGCGGGCAAGAGCTTCCGCAACGAGATCACCCCGGGGAATTTCACCTTCCGCACCAGGGAATTCGAACAGCTCGAAATGGAATTCTTCTGCAAGCCGGGCACCGACCTCGAATGGTTCGAATACTGGAAGGAATATTGCCGTAAATTCCTCATGTCTTTGGGAGTGAAGGAGGAGAACCTCCGCTTCCGTGACCATGAACAGGCCGAACTCGCCTTCTATTCGAAGGCCACGACCGACGTCGAATACGATTTCCCGACCCTTGGATTCGGAGAAATCCTCGGTGTCGCCGACCGTACCGATTATGACCTTAAGAGGCACATGGAATATTCCAAGGAAGACCTCACCTATTTCGATCCTGACACCAACGAGAAATACGTCCCCTATTGCATCGAACCCTCGATGGGACTCGATAGATTGCTCCTCATGGTCGTCATGGATTCCTATGAAGAGGAGGAACTTGAAGGCGGCGATAAGCGCGTCGTCATGCATATCGCCCCGGCCCTTGCCCCATATAAAGTGGCGGTCTTGCCCTTATCGAAGAAACTTGGCGATAAGGCCCTTGAAGTCAATTCCCTTCTCTCCAAGAAACTATCTTCCGTCTATGACGAGACCGGTTCCATCGGCAAGAGGTACCGCCGCCAAGACGAGATAGGCACACCATTCTGCGTGACCGTCGATTTCCAGACCCTAGAAGATGAGACCGTCACCATCCGCGACCGCGATTCAATGGAGCAGATCCGTCTTCCAATATCCGAATTATCCGAGTATTTCGCCAAGAAGATTGAGTTCTAATTTCTAGTAATTATCTAGCACTAAATTAGTAGTTAATCCCTATACCTATATATTTATATATAAGAAAGGAGGCCCATGTATAGTCAGGACTTGATTGATGCAGTCTTAAAAGCCGCGGATATCGTCGACGTTATTTCGGCCTACCTTTCCGTCGAAAAGCATGGCCGCAACTATGTCGCGGTCTGCCCATTCCACGACGATAAAAACCCCTCCCTCCAAATCTCCAAGGACAAGCAGATCTTCAAATGCTTTGCCTGCGGGGCCGGAGGCAACGCGATCACCTTCGTCCAACGTTACGATAAACTCTCCTTCAATGAAGCGGTTCGCAAGGTCGCGGATATCGTTAACTTCAGCGATCCGCGTCTAATCGATAATGCCCCCAAGGTCCAAATCGATCCCGCGAAGGAACGCCTCTATAACTGCATAAACGATTTGCAAACCTTCTACAAATACGCTTTGTCGATCGATGAAAGCCAAATCGCCAGGGATTATCTAAAGACTAGAAACATCGATGCCGCGCAGCAAAAGAAATACGGGATCGGCTATGCCCCAAACGATGGAGCCTTGACGATCCAATATCTCACAACGCGTGGGCATTCCCTTAAAAGCATTGAGGATATCGGCATCGCCGCCTCAAAAGGGGAAGCGGTTGTCGACGTTAACGCGGGCAGACTCATCTTCCCGATCGCGGACCATAACGGCCAGGTAATCGGCTTCTCCGCGAGAAGGTTAGATGGAATCCACGACAAGAAATACGTCAATAGCAAGGAAGGGCCGATCTTCCATAAGGGAAACGTCCTCTATAACTACCATAACGTAGTCTCCTCCGCCAAACACGACGGATACTGCTATATCCTCGAAGGCTTCATGGACGTCATGGCCTTAGAGAGGGCCGGCATCCAATCTGCGGTGGCCCTGATGGGCACAGCCCTCACCCAAGATCACGTTGAACTCCTTAAAAAACTTCGATGCGAACTCCGCATTTGCCTCGACGGCGATACGGCTGGGCAGGATGGGATGATCAGGATGATCCCCTTACTCCTTAAAAACGGGATATCCTTCCGCTTCGTCGATTACGGCAAGGACCTCCGCGACCCCGACGATATCCTCCAACAAGAAGGCAAGGAAGCCCTGAAGGCCAAGATGGAAACCCTGATTGAGCCTCTTGATTTCCAACTCAATTACTTCACCAACACCAAAAGGGTCGAGACCAGCGTCGAAAAGCAAAAGCTCATCGAGCAATTCCTCCCGACCATCCGTTCCCTCCCCTTTGGGATAGAGCAGGAGAATTACCTCGCTAAGCTCTCCAAGGCCACCGGTTATGAAATCGAGGCCATCAGAAACCTCCTTAACAAGGAGCCAGCCCCCACACTTACCCGGGAGGAGGCAATTTACCGCGACGCCGTCAAAAAGCGTAGCCTCAACCACCCGGAGAAGAAGGCCCTGAGCCGCCTAGTTAGGGCCGAGCGCACCATCCTCTATTACATGATGTACGAGAAGGAGGCCGTCGAATTCTTCAAATCCTCGATCGGCGATTTCCATACCGATTTATACGAAGCGATCGCGATGTATATCCTCGATTATGAGAAAGACCACCCCGGAACGATCGTCGATATCTCCTCCATCACCGCCGCCATGCAATCCAATGACGACGAGAACTCGATGGTCCTAGTCGATGCGACCTCGCAACTAGCGATGTCCAAGGATTTCCCTGCCTATGACCGCAAAACCCTCGATACCTGCCTTAAGGTCATCGCGGAAGAAGCGGAAAGCAAGAGGGAGAAGGAGAAAACCAAAGAAGCCATCCGCCAAAGCGATGACCCGAACGCCGCCGCCAAGGCGATCGCGGAATTCGCCAAACGCAAGAAAAACCTCGGCGAATGGCCGAAGAAAAACAAGAAATAAAGCCATCGTGGAAGAAGGACCGCAACAAAAGATGGCTAAACCTCAAACGAATAAAGAAAGGGAGTAAAAACATGCCAGAAAAGAAGAAAGCCGCCAAAAAAGCCAAAGAAGCCGTCGAAAAGGATGATCTCCTCGATGCGGACATCCCCTTTGATGATGAAGACGAAGACCTCGTTTCTTTGGATACCTTGAAGAAACAGCTTCTCGAGGAAGCGAAAAAGCGTGGTTACCTCAACCTCGACGACGTCTTTGACGCCACCAGAAGGCTCGACCTCTCCGAAGACGATTTGGAAGGAATGATCGAATATTTCCGTGCTTCCGGCATCCAAATCGAATCCGATGACGATGAATCCGAAGCCGAACCAGAAGGCCCAAGCGCCGAGGATCTTGATTCGGAGATGGACCTCGAATCGGAAATGGACGCCGACGAAGACGAGATCGTCGAAGAGGATTCGACCCTCGATGACGAAGAGAAGGAAGTGGCCGCGATCACCGATCTATCGAAGATTTCCATCGGCGAGGTCAAGGTCAACGACTCCGTTAAGATGTATCTAAAGGAAATCGGCAAAGTCGAGCTCCTTTCCGCTAAGGAAGAAACCGAACTCGCCAAAGCGATCGTCGCCGGCAATGCCCCAGGGGCGACCGAATGGGAAATCGAGGAAGGGCAAAGAGCCAAAGACCACCTAATCAACGCTAACCTCCGCCTCGTCATCGCCATTGCCAAGCATTATGTCGGTAGGGGCATGCATTTCCTTGACCTTATCCAAGAAGGCAACATGGGTTTGATAAAGGCCGTCGAGAAATTCGATTACACCAAAGGTTTCAAATTTTCGACCTACGCCACTTGGTGGATCCGCCAGGCCATCACCCGCGCGATCGCTGACCAGGCAAGGACTATCCGCATCCCCGTCCATATGGTCGAGACCATCAACAAGATGACCCGCGTCCAACGTCAACTCGTCCAAGAGCTTGGCCGCGACCCAACGCCAGAGGAAATCTCCGATAAAATGGACGGTTCCCTCTCCCCTGAACGCATCAGGGAGATTCAGCGTATCGCTCTTGAACCAGTTTCTCTAGAAACCCCAATCGGCGAGGAAGACGATTCCCATCTCGGCGATTTCCTTGAGGACAAGGAAGCCCAAAGCCCCGAGGAATACACGACCAAATCCTTGCTTAAGGATGAGCTATACGAAATCATGAAGGACCTCACCGACCGCGAGGAGAGGGTCCTCCGCCTCCGTTATGGGCTTGACGATAACCGCCCCCGCACCCTCGAGGAGGTCGGACGCGAATTCGGTGTCACCCGCGAACGTATCCGTCAAATCGAGGCCAAAGCTATCAGGAAGCTCCGCCATCCGACGAGGGCCAAGAGGCTTGGCGATTATCGCGACTCCTTCTCAGACGGCTCCGGAAGGCGTTAAAATAAGATAACGAACAAGGAGGAAGCAAAATGGCAACAAACAAGCGCAACGTCCATAAGTCTTCCTCCTTTTCTTCTACCTTGAATGAGCAGGAGCTTTTCGCCCTCATCGAAAAAGGCCGGGTCTCCGATTCGCTTGAGGATAAGGCGAAAGGACAAGAAGCGGCCTATCTCGTCGCTTCCTCCTATTTCCCTTACGCGGAAGCAACCGTCATCAAGGAATTCTCCGATGTCTGCACCCCGGGAACCACCGAGGATTTGTTCCAAGAGGCCAAAATCGCCCTTCTTGAGGCCGCGAATTCCTTCGATTACCGCAAAGGGGCCATTTTCTCGACCTACGCTTACCCTTGGATCAGGAATTCCTGCAACAATTATTTGAAGAAGCTCCGTCGTAGCCTCAATCGCCCAGACCCTGGCTTTGAAAACGGGGATTTTGCCTCCCTAAATCAGGATGTCGAGGAAATGGAGGAGGAGAACGAGGAGAACCAAACCGCGAGGTTGCAGGCGATCCAGGCGGTTTTGCCTAAGCTTACGAGCAAGCAAAAAGACGCGATCGGCTATCGTTATGGATTATTCGGCAAGCCCCAACTCAAAACCTTCGCGGAGATTGGCAACGCGATGGGGATAAGTGACGAAGCCGCGAGGATGCATTATCAAGTCGGCATTGGAAAATTGTCCGCTTTATTAAAGAAAAATAACGATGAATACTAATCTTTCCCTTCGTTTAGAGACGATTGCCAAGATGGT
>ONFU01000042.1 GCA_900317165.1 uncultured Erysipelotrichaceae bacterium | reverse complement strand
CCTTGACCCTCGCATTGGCGATTTCTATAACAACCCAAGCTTTGGCTATGGTGGATATTGCCTTCCAAAAGACACGAAAGCTTTGCTTTCCTGCTATGGCGATATCCCCGAAGACCTAATCAGCGCCACAATCTTGGCTAATGAGCACCGCAAGCAAACCATCGCGGAAGATATCGCAAAGAGATACAAAGGGAAAACGGTCGGCTTCTATCGCCTCTCGGGAAAAAAGGACTCGCCTAATTTCCGTTCGTCCCCGATGTTTGATTTGCTTAGCCTACTTAAAAGCAGTGGAATGCATGTCATCATCTATGAACCAATCGTTAAGAACGATTACTTAAACGGTTATCCTGTTATTGGCGATTTCCAAAGATTTGTCGACTCCGTTGACGTCATTGTTGCAAGCAGAATTGATGAAAGGCTTAACCCATACCTCAATAAGGTATATACTCGCGACGTAAGCCACAGGGACTAGAAATGATTATCGATTTAAGGAAAGAACCGAATAAGAGACCGCGCTTCGTTTTTAATGAGGAAACGAAGAACATTCTTCTTATTGGCTCAACGATGGATTCGGTCAACCTTTGGGGTTTAACCGCCTTGAAGCAACTTCAGCTTTCTTCCCATACCTCCGCGGTGTATGCCGTTAATTTCTTTCCTCCTTCTACCGAAGAAGATCCGCTTTATGGGGGAAGAAAGAAATACATCAAGCGCCTTCGAAGAAGAAAGAAGGAGAACCTATATTTTCATCTTCGGCGCGGACATGATCAAAATGACCGACAAAGGGTCAGAAGAGATATACGCCCTCGCTAAACTTGGTTCCGAAGGCCATCTCCATGTCGTCGCGATTACGATCGGTCCTCTTTATACCGAGCTCACTAAATTATTCGAAGATCATGTTATTCCGGGCTCAAAGAAAGAAACCGCGGAGTCAAAGAAGAAGGAAACTAAGCCACACGGCAGGTTCTAAAAAGGATATAATGTCGTTTGGTCGAAAACCATCGACTTTATAAAATAAAGAAAACTACAGAAAAAGGAAAAAGAAACAATGGTCAAACTCGTATTGATTCGCCATGGCCAATCGGCATGGAACCTCGAAAACCGCTTCACCGGCTGGACCGATGTACCCCTATCAGAGCAGGGCATTAGGGAAGCTAAGGAAGCTGGCGAACTCCTCCGCAAGGAAGGCTATACCTTCGATATCGCCTTCTCTTCAGTTCTTCAAAGGGCTAACCGCACGATGGATTTGGCTCTTGAAGCCCTCGGCGAAACCAATCTTCCAAAATTCTATTCTTGGCGTTTGAATGAACGTCATTATGGCGCTCTCCAAGGCCTTAACAAGGCTGAATCCGCCGTCAAATGGGGCGATGAACAAGTTCATATCTGGCGTCGTTCCGCCGATGTCCCACCTCTATCCCTCACCAAAGAGGATGAAAGATGGCCAGGCAACCAAGAAAAATATCTTGATCTCGTCAAAAAAGGCGAAATGACCATGGAGGATATGCCTCTTACCGAATGCCTTATCGACACCGCCGACCGCGTCAAACCATATTGGGACGAAAAGATCGCCCCTGAACTTCACGCTGGTAAGAAGGTTCTTATCGCTGCCCATGGCAACTCCCTCCGCGCCATCGTTATGATGCTTGAGCATCTTACCCCTGAGCAGATCATCTCCGTCGAAATCCCAACCGGTTCACCACTCGTTTACGAACTCGACGAGAAGACCCTCGCCGTCCTTGATAAGTACTATCTCAAGGATCGCGCCTAATTACAAATAAGCCAAAACGGTGGTTGAATTCGACCACCGTTTTTTAATATTTCCATGATTTTGGCAGATTGCAGATAAGGTAAGTTTTTGCCCAATTGCCATTTCCCCCTTTTAGTTTTCCCCTTTTGCTTTAATATTTGGCCGATGAAGAAGAGCAAGAAGAAAACCCTCGCGATTAAAAGCGCGCTCGCGGGCGCTGGCGTTTTGTTGCTTTCTTCCTGCAGTCTTTATTCAATGTTTAACGGGGGAGGCGCAGAACCTCTTAGTAATATCGATCCTGTTGACCCTTCTTTGCTTGATACCGACAAAGACGGCATCTATCAACCAAAAGACGGGGATCTGATACCCTTCTCTTATAGAGAACTATATCGTTCTCGCGGCGCCGATACCGTTCCAAGCAAAGGAAACAACAAGATTTTGGTCGTTCCAATAGAATTTAGCGACTATCCGTTCACCAATTCTTTTATGTCCGACCTTTCCGCCTGTTTAAAAGGAACGGATGTCGAGGCCTTGGATTACCCTTCTCTAGCTTCTTATTACAAACAAAGCTCTTTTGGAGCATTGAACCTAGATTTCCAAATAGCTCCTATTTACAAATCGGGCATAACGGCCAAAAAAGCATACACGCGTTCGCTAGAAAACGGACAATCGCTTGGAATGGAGAATACCGATAATGGCCTTTTCCTTGTCAATGCGGCCGTTGAAAAGGTCAAACAATACCAAGATTTCAACCTTAAGGATTTCGATACCGATGGAAATGGGAATCTCGATGGCGTCATAGCCGTTTATTCTTGCCCGAATTCTCGTAATGACAGCTCCCTTAAAGCCTTTGACGAGGTTGATTATTTCTGGGCCTATACCTTCTGGGGATTACAAAATCCAAACAAAAACGCCCCGACCCTCAACACCTATTTCTGGATGTCGCAGGATTTCCTCTATAAAACCGGTCTTGAGGAAAACGGTGTCAAAAAGTTAGATTCGCATACTCTCATTCATGAATTCGGTCATATGATCGGACTTGATGACTACTATGTTTCTCCAGACTGCAAATATTCCGATATCGCTTCATTTAATCCTTTAGGATTAGGAGATATGATGGATGGGAACATCCTTGATCATAACGCCTTCTCCAAAGGGGTTATGGGATGGAAAACTCCGAAAGTCGTCTATGATTCGTGCAAGGTCACCTTAGGGAAGGCCACCGAGACCGGGGATAGTTTCATCATTCCTTCTTCCCGTTGGAACGGAACCCTTTTCGATGAATATTTCATCGTGGAGTTCTATACGCCAGATGGCCTTAACAAAAAAGATTCCGAAGTCCAATTCAGTCCTAAGCGCCCAAAAGGATTCACAATCCCCGGCATCAAAATCTATCACGTGGACGCTAGGATCAAAGCCGTTGACATTCGTTTCAACGCCTCCGGAAAGATAGTCGAAGAATCCTATACCTACTATAACGGTTATAACATCAAAAACGATTCTTATGGATATTCTCGCCGCTATTTCGAAACCGCTGCTAGCAACAACATAAAATCCGAAAAGAGGGCACCCGTGACGTTCTCTTTGATTCATCAAATAGAAGGAAGTGGGGATAACACATTCCTAAAAGGCGGTTTCATTTCTAACGAAGCCCTTTTCCAAGAAGGTTCTATCTTCTCCCTTTCCTATAGCGCACACCCGGGTAAGCCGACTTTTGGCGAGACCTTCATGCCAAAGCACACAGCTTTCAATAATGGCGATCCCTTCCCCTTTGAATTGGAGGTCTCTTCCATAACAGAAAACAACGCCGTGATATCCATTAAGAAAGCGGATTCATCCGTTCAAACAAAAGCCTAAGACTTCTCAATAGAATAAAATCTTGTATAATCATGGTACATTTCTAAAGTTTCAGGAGGTTTTTTATGAAAACTGGAAGTGCAGTTCTATACACGATTGGCAGAATCTTCAACATCATTGCCATACTCGCCACGATCGTCCTTATCATCGTCGGCATCGTCTCCTTGGCCAACACCCAAGCCGTTGTCCAAGCTGATACGACCGGGCAATTGACCGCCGAAGTCGTCAAGGCAACTGGTACGATGCTCCTTATCGTCGGCATCATCACCACCGTCATCTTGATCGCCGCCTTCGTCGTTGCTGGCTTTGCTAGGAAGGCCCTCAACGATGGTAAGAAGAATTCCACCCCGCACATCGTCATGCTCGTCATTGGCATCATCTCCGGCGACCTCTTCTACCTCATCGGTGCCATCCTCGGCCTCGTTTCCGATAACTAAGGATTAGCCAACAGCCAAAGCCTTCCGTCGTGAAGGCTTTTCTTTTACCAAAAGAAGATCTATTCCTCTATAATATGAGCCGTTCACTATGGCGAAGAAAAAGGAATCATCAGTTTTACTTGAGAACAGGAAAGCCCATTTCCTGTATTTCCTTTCGGATTTAACGGAAGCCGGCTTGGTTCTTACCGGCACTGAAATCAAATCCTTAAGGGCCCATAACGCCTCCCTTTCCGATTCCTATGTGAGGATAAAAGATGGAGAAGCATTCTTATGCAATATGCATATCGCCCCTTATAAGGAAGGGACCATTTATAACGTCGATCACCTCCGTGACCGTAAACTCCTTCTCCATAAAAACGAGATAGCCAAGTTCGAACGCCACCTTAAAGGGACGTCGGCGACCATCGTTCCGACCAAGGTCTATCTAAAAAGAGGGTACGCCAAGGTTGAGATTGCATTAGCGGTTGGCAAAGCTTCCCATGACAAGAGAGACGCCATCAAGGAAAGAGATGATAAAAAGAGAATGGATAAAGCCATGAAGGAAGGAGCAAAGGCCAAAGATGACTAAACAAGAGATTGAAGAATACCTTTCTTCCTTGCCCCTTCGTTATGAAAGGGATGGCTATGATAAATTCATAAGAAAGACTCGTTTATCGTTGCATGCCCCCCTTATCCATGTAATTGGAAGCAATGGCAAATCCACCGTTTGCGAGTTCCTTAATGCCATTTACAAAACCAAATATCACGTTGGTCTTTTAACCAATTCCTATCTAGTCTCGAGTTTGGAATGTATCAAAGTCGATGGAATTGCTATAACCGAAGAAGAATTCACCCGTATATATTCTGAAAATGCGAAGCTTATCGATAAATTGGAATTATCCCGTTGGGAAATTCTTTGCTATGTGGCTTTCTCTTTCTTTAATGAGAAGAAAATCGATTTGGCCATCGTCGAATCCTCATTAGGAGGAATGAATGACGCTTCCTATATCGACGATAATGACTCCAGGCTAGTTATTCTTACCTCTTTATCGCTAGAACATACAGATTATTTAGGAACGACCTTATCGCAAATCGCCTTAAATAAGGTCAGTGTGCTTAACGATGGCTCCAAACTCCTAATTCCTTCTTTAGGAGAAGAACTAACGAAGCTTCTCCGCGATTATGCAGATTCGTTGTCTTCCGAACTATATGTCAGGGACGCCTATCACTTCGAAAAACCGATAGATGGGGTTTATGGATTCCATTTTAGACCCTATGGCAACCTTGTTATCCAAGGCAAGGCCAAATACCTTGTTGAAGATGCTTGTTTTGCTCTTGAAGCTGTCAATATCCTTCAAAAGGAATTCCCTTTAGATGACGATGAAAGCGTAAAGAAGGTCCTTATCACCCTTTCTCTACCCTGTATGGTTGAAGAAAGAGCGGGAGCGATTTTCGATTATGCTTCAAATCCAGAAGCCGCGGAAGCTCTCGTCGAAGCCCTTCCGCTTATTAAGGGAGATGTCGCTTTCCTTTTCGCCGCGAGAAAAGATGCGAATATCGCTTCTATCCTCCCCTTCCTTTCCAATTATTGCCCAGTTTCGATCATTACATCCCTAGATAACGAAGCGATCCGTCATCAAGATGGTTATTTCTTCTACCTTGAGGATTACGAATACGTCGATGACCCATTGGAAGCTTATAACAAACTAAAAACGGACCACCCGGAAGCCAAGATACTAATCACGGGTTCCAAAGAGCTTGTCCGTTATATGAGAAAGGCTTTAGAGAAATGAAAAGGGAAGACGAAGATCAAATCGATGAATCTCTTCTGACCGAAGCTCAAAAAGAAGAGTATCACAAAAAGCCGAATTACCTTCCTTGGATAATTATTCTTTCAGCCTTTTTGGTAATAATAATCGCGCTTGTAATCGTTATTTTGAATCTTCCTTCATGAACTAAGGAAAAAGGCTGAAAACTTTCCCGTTTTTTCAAACGTTATCTAAAAGATAAGATGTGACCAAAGAAAAACGAAGAAAGTTCGACAGTGTAGAAGAATTAGACTTGTCTAAAAACTTCCCTATGGTACATTTTAATCCCGGAAACGGGAGGATCGTTTATGGACGAGACCAATTATCTTAACAAGACGAGCAACGATGAATACGAAAGCCTCATGGCCATTGTTTCATCCCCCAACGTCGAGGACACAAATTACGCCCTCGAAGAATCCGCGGACGAAGAATAAAGAGGAGTTGTCGATCGACAACTTTTTCTTTTCCAATAAGTAAAAAATCGCCACCTCATGATGGCGATTTTCAATACATGGATAAGCTATTTCGCGGCTTTGACCATCAATTCGTTAAGGGCTTGGACAAAGGCTTTCTTGTCCTCGACCTCACGTCCTTCAAGAAGGAGGGCCTCATTATAGAGCAAGGTGCCGAACTTTTTGATTTCCTCGTCGTTATCGCCGACCGCGGCAATAGCCTTGAAGAGTTCGGAATCGCCGTTGATCTCAAGGACCTTGGCCGCCTTTGGCGCGCCTTCTGGATGCTCCCCAGGCTGTTCGTCTAGGACTTTCTCCATATTGAGTGACAGGCCGTCTTTGGTGGTGATGCAAACCGGGCTATCGACGAGCTTGGTGGAGAAAGCAACCTCATCGACCTTTCCGTTAAGAGCTTCCTTCATGGTATCGAGGATTCTCTTGTGGTTCGCGGTAAGGTTATCGATTTTGTCCTTTTCCTCTTTGTCGAGGTCGTCTTTTTCCATCGCGGCCACGTTTTTGAAGAGATGCTTATCATAATCGTTCATGGCCATGATGGTGAATTCATCGATATCGTGATCAAGGAGGAGAACATCGATCTCGTCCCTCTTGAATTTCTCGAGCTGAGGAAGGAGTTTGATTTCATCAAGGCTCTTACCGGAAGCATAGAGGATATCTTTTTGCTTCTTGTCCATCTTCTCAACGTATTCAGCGAGGGTGACGAGCTTATCTTCCTTCAAAGAATGGAAGAGGAGGAGGTCTTGGAGGTCAGGCTTCTTCATTCCATAGGTGGTGTAGATACCGAATTTGAGATGATCGCCATAGACCTTATAGAACTTTTCGTAGGTTTCCCTCTCGTTCTTGAGGGTGGATTTGAGTTTATCGAGGATCTTCTTCTCGACGTTGTTCGCAATCTTGCTCATCGCCGGGGATTTTTGGAGGATTTCCCTGCTGATGTTGAGCGGGAAGTCATCGGAATCCACCAAACCCTGGGTGAACTTCAAATAATTGGGAATGAGCTCTTTACATTTATGCTGGATGAAGATGCCTTTGCTATAAAGGGCCAGGCCTTGTTCATAGGATTCCGAATAGAGGTTATATGGCGCGTGGGAAGGAATGAATAACAACGCGTCATAGCAAACCAAGCCATCGACATGGAGCTTTAACGATAGCAGGGGGTCCTCATAATCGTCGAATTTGGATTTATAGAAGGCGTTGAGGTCTTCGTCTTTGACCTCGTCTTTCCCTTTCTTCCAAAGGGGCACCATGGAGTTGAGGGTCTTGTCTTCGGTAACCTCATGGGTCTTGCCATCGATTGGCTTATCCTCATCGTCCTTATCGGATTCGGTACGGGTCTCGAACATCTTGATTGGATAACGGACGTAGTCGCTATAACGTTTGACGAGGTTTTCGATTTGGTAGGTTTCAAGGTATTTGGAATAATTCTCATCATCGATATCTTTCTTTAGATACACGCGGACAATGGAACCATGGTCTTGGACCATCTCGGCATCCTCAATGGTGAAGGTTTCTTTGCCATCGCTATAGAAGCGGTGGGCCTCTCCACCTTCTGGTTTGGAGATGACTTCGACTTTTTCGGCGACCATGAAGGCGCTATAGAAGCCAACACCGAACTGACCGATGATCGATAAATCCTTGGCCTCCTTGGCCTTTTTGATCTTTTCGCTGAATTCCTTGGAACCGGAACGGGCGATCGTGCCAAGGTTGCTTTCCATTTCCTCGAGGCTCATGCCAATTCCGTTATCGATGATTTCGATATAACGCTCGTCCTTGTTCGGATTAAGCCTGATCTCGCCTTCCGCGGAGGGGTATTTCTCGGGCTCGGTCAAAGATAGATAACGGTATTTATCGATCGCGTCGCTCGCGTTGGAAATCAATTCGCGGAGGAATATCTCCTTGTTGGAATAAATGGAATTGATCATAAGATCAAGTAATTGACGGCTTTCCGTCTGGAACTGCATTTCTTTCTTCATAATAAACGTCCTTTCAGAACTGGTTTTGGCACTCTCTATTCCTGAGTGCTAACAAGATTATAGGCAACTCCATTAGGATTTCAACAGGTGTTTTCTTCCATTGCCTATCATTTGACTTTTTCTCCCTCTCTTTTATCATTTCTTTATTCTTAAAGAAAATCGACATAGAAGCCCGAAAAGGCTATTTAAAAGGAGATTTAGCTATTACGAAGTCAAGTAAAAAATAAATCGTATGCCGAAAATTGCGCATGTGCGCGAAACGACGTGCAGGCGCCTGGCCGCCTACCTAACCAAGTTAGGATCGAAATCGATCTTCTCGGTCTCGACCTTGTAGATGATCCTCACCAGCTTCCTCGCGCAGTGCGAGACGGCGACGCGGTGGGGCTTCCCCTCATCCCTCTTCTTCCTGTAGTAGTCGTAGAAGACCGAACTGCAGCAAAGGAGATACTCCGCGGCGTTCATCAGGACCCGCCGGAGCACGACTGAACCCTTCTTGTTCATCCGCCCCTTCGCCTCCATCGTCCCCGATTGGTATACCCTCGGGTCGAGTCCGGCGTAGGCGAGCAGCTTGGATGCGGAGGAAAACCTGCCCATGTCCCCGATCTCGGCGACGATCGAGGCGCAGGACACGGGCCCAAGGCCCCTTATGGTGGGTATCTTGGAATCGATCTTTGACAAAGCGGATCCGATCAGCGACTCGGCCGAATCGATCTCGGACTGCAGCGCGCCGTAGACTCTCAGGAGCGACCTCAGCTCCCATTCGTCCACCTCGTAGCAGGTCCCGACGGTGGATCTGGCCAAGGCCTTGAGCTCAGCGAACCTCGCCGACGAGAAGCGCCCCATGGATATCCTGCGGAGCCTTTCGTAGGACGCCTGGTTCATGTTGGCGACCCTCGACGGCGAGCCGTATTCCGAGAGGACGAACATCGCGGTCGCGGACTTGAGGCTTTCCCCGAAGAACGGCTTGAGCTCGGGGAAGCACCTGTCGAGCCAGTCGGTGATCTTCTCGAGGCACAGCGTCCTCTGCTTCACGAGGTCGAACCTGCGCTTGGTGAGCCTGTCCAGCTCGTGGATGTGGTATGCTTTAGGCGGATAAGGTTTGAAATCCGTCTGCAGCAGATATCGGGCGATCAGGAGCGCGTCGGCCCTGTCGGTCTTCGTCCCCCTGAGCGTCTCGGCCCCCTTGAAGCGGTGCACCAGAAGCGCGTTGAGCTCCATGAAGGGCAGTCCGGCGTTCTCGAGGAAGGTTTCCAGGTTCCCTTGGTAATGGCCGGTGGACTCGAACCCTATCCTTTTCTCTTGGGATGGGTCCAGCTCGTTTATTACCGACAGGAGCTGGTTGAATCCGGATCTGTCGTTGGCGACGGTGAACTGCTTGATCACAACGTCGCCGGCATCGTTCAGGACGATGCAGTCGTGTTTGTACTTCGAAACGTCGATTCCGATTACGAACATCGTTCATTGCCTCCTTGTGGCTATGTGGTTGCCGCGTCATGCGATGGCCTCCCACCCTCGTAAAATCGCGAATGATGAAACGTCGGTGCGTTACTTAGCCAATCAACGATGGTAGTGAAAAGCCATGCCCCGAAAATCTCCTGAACAGTCAAGCCGTATGATTATGGAACGGGTGCACGGCATAAGAATTATAGGCCCAAGAAAGGAGAAGTTATCCAGTCGTTAAATGGGCCTGACTGGATAATACGAA
>ONFU01000083.1 GCA_900317165.1 uncultured Erysipelotrichaceae bacterium | reverse complement strand
GGGACGAGCATCAAAATGTTCTTCCCTTTCTTAAGGTATTCTTCGCTTAGATGGAGATAGACCTCGGTCTTCCCACTTCCTGTAACCCCTTGTAAAAGGGTGACTTCCTTCTCGGAAGAGAGGATATAGTCATAGGCCTGTTGCTGAGCCAAATTCAATACATGGGGTTGCTCTTTTTCGTATTCGGCGATGATTAAACGATTCCTTTCCTTCTTGGATAAAAGGAGGTATCCGTTATCGACGAGAGACTTGACAATCGAGGGGTGCCCCGCTTCTTTTTTCCTCAATTCACCATTTCTTTGTACAAGAAGCAATAGCTCCATTTGCTTTGGGGTCACATGGATTTCCTCTAAGTCCAAAGACGGGGGTAAGGATAGCCAATCCTCATAAGCGACCTTAGGTCCATTAAGCGCGGAGATAGAAGGCTTCAAGGATTGGGGGAGCATCGCCTGGAGGACGGAGATTTTCGGGGCGATATAATAGGAGGAGACTTCATCTGCAAGGCGCATCAATTCCTCGTTAAGGAGAGGCTCCTTATCGTAAATAGAATCGATGAAGGATGGCTTGTAGCCATAGGCCTTGGTGATTTCCTCGATCGAGGCCTCGCTTTCCTTGATATTCATAACGAAAGCCATGAGGCGTTGATAATTGAAATTGACGATGACCCTATATCCAACGTCTAAAGGTTCCTTCCCATCATAAAGGTAGGTGAAGGTACGGTTAAGGGAGGTTTTTCCGTGTTGGATTAGTACTTCGAGGATCTTCACGGGTTTATTATACCAGCCTTTCCTCTTTTAAGAGGGGGGCTAGAAAAAGATATTTAAAAACCCATCTTGTCGATGGGCGAGATTATTAAGCTAGGATGATTTTGGCGATTTCGTCCGCGGCTTTTTCCACCTTATCATTGCAGATGGTGTGTTTATATAGATGGGCCTGGGCGAGTTCGGATTCCGCTTTGGCGAGGCGTTCTTGGATGATCGATTCCTCTTCGGTCCTTCTTCCACGAATCCTCTCTTCGAGTTTTTCAATTGAAGGGGGAATTAAGAAGATCGTCACGGCGTCTTTGCAGTTTTCCATGACCTTCCTCGCTCCATTGACATCGATTTCAAGGAGGACGTTCTTGCCTTCGTTAAGCTTTTCCTCGACTTTGTCTTTGGGGGTTCCGTAATAATTCCCGACGAATTCATTCCATTCGAGGAAATTGCCTTCTTCGACTTTGCGGAGGAATTCCTCCTTGGTAACGAAATAATATTCGCGTCCTTCCGCTTCCCCAGCCCTCATCGGACGGGTCGTCATCGAAACGGAATAGAACAAGGAAAGCTCGGGCCTAGCCATCAAGGCCATGCGGACCGTCCCCTTGCCTACACCGGAAGGACCGGAAAGGATTATCAATTTACCCCTTTTCATGATTGACGAAATTGTAATTTCCATTTTGCCTTCCTTCAACATTTTTGTTTTGTTTGGAAGCGCATTCCCAGTTTTTTGCCTTGAACTAGTTCAAAAAGCAGCCTTTTTCGAATAGGGGAAATAAAAGAAAACCGTTTTGTTATACTCAATCGAAACGGTTGATATTGACGTCAATTGGCCTCAATCAAGGCTTGGGCGAACCTCTCGCCGAAGGTCGTCATATCGGCGAAATTGAAATGCCAGTCGTCAAGGCAGCCTTCGTTTCTTTTCCCGTTTTGCTGAATGACGATGAGGTCATCGGTTGAAAAGGCATAGACGTAATCCATGGAGGAAGCGACTTCATCTTGCTTCGTGGCCATCTGGAAATTGATGGAACGGTTATAGCCATAATATGTCGGGGCGATCTTCCCGATCACGAAGGGGAGTTCATCCTCATATAGGCTTTCGCCTGTGATATCCGCGATATCGAAGCGAAGGTCGGTGATGAATGTTTCCAATAGACGAGGGTAGTTATAGACCGCTTCTCCGCCTAAGTCCGCGTCCGATTCGCCTTGTGACCAGCAAACCCCGAGGATATTGACCTTATAGCCATCGTCGATTAGGTCTTCGTAAACGAGGCGGAAATTCTCGACGAGAAGATGATATAGAAGACCCGTGGCATCGTTTTTGGGGGAAGAGGCTTCGATATTTGGGGTATATCCATCCTCCCATAAGGAACGGGGATACCAGTTGCCGTAGACTTCTGATAAATTAGAGGAAACATCCGCCAAGGTGGTTCCTCCGGCGGCGGTTTTCAAGACCATGAGCTTCTTGTTCTCGTTATAGTTCGAGGACAGTTTTTTGGCGATTCCGTATTCTGGGCCAATATGGGAAGAGCTATAGCCTAAGCCTCCACGGATCCCTTGGACGTATTTATCGCTAGAAGAAAGGAAATCGGTCCCTTTCTTGAATTCGTTCCCGATCAAGACGCGATCAGTCTCCCCGGCATAAACGGTGTTTTGGAAGGTCTCGGTTTTGTTTTCCAAAATCGCGGAATAGCCCGCGGCATTGCTTTGACCGGCGAGGATGACCATATCGATTTCCTTCTTCTGTGGGGTAGAGCTTGTCTTTGGGGCCTCTTGGTTCGCGCAGGAAGAAAGAATCAATAAAGGGAGAATGGTGATTAGGGTTTTCTTGCTTTTCATAGTTTTCACCTAGGAAGATAACAGGAGGATCGTTTTTCCGCAATTCTTTTACGCAAAATCGCCATTTTATTGCATTATCTTTTAGATAATTGATAGGATAAATCCATGGAAATCAGAAAGAGTTCTCCGAAAGACATCGACCGTTTGATGGAAATATTCGCTCACGCGAGGGAATACATGGCCTTAAACGGGAACCCTTATCAATGGGGGCATAATGGTTGGCCTAAGAAAGAGGTCATCGAAAATGACATCAACAAGGGGGTTAGTTATGTCGTTTTAAACGAAAACAAGATAGTCGGAACCTTCGTTTATAAATACGGCGAAGAGATTGACCCTTGTTATAAGAAGATCTATGAGGGCTCTTGGAAATACGATGGACCATATGGGGTTATCCATCGCATCGCGGTCATCGAACATGGCTTAGGCGTTTTGCCTTTCGTTGTTAGCTGGGCGAAAGAAGATAATCGCCACATCAGGATAGATACCTACAAAGATAACGCGATTATGATTCATATCCTCGAAAAGTTAGGATTTGTTTACCGTGGGATCATCTATGTTGAGCATGATCTTGAGCCCCGTTTAGCCTACGAAATCTAGTTTTATTTGAACGATATCCCAAAAAGAGAAAGACGCTTAAAATGAAACACCGTTTCCCCACTTATGGCGAAACGGTGTTGTTTTTTATGAACGAAAAAAGGGCCTATTTGAACATAGACCCTAATTGGTTTTTATTGGTTTGATTAAGCAACGAAAACGCAGCCATCGGTCCATCCGGTGATACCGCCTTCTGGGACGAAATAAACCTTATGTTCACCAGCGGAAACCGAAACGTTGTTGTTTGGATACCAGAGGTTATCGGAACTCATGACTTTTAATTCGGTAGCAGCTTCGAAGTTAACTTCGATTGCATACTGATCCTTGCCGTCCTTCTGCTCGTCGGTTTTAGCCAAAACGTAGTCTTCGTCTTTTTGCTTCCAACCATTGAATCCGCCGGAAAGATAATAGATCGTTTCGGTGACTTCGCCAGAATACTCGCCGACTTTCTCGAATTTATGGTAGCCTTCATTCCATTCGTCGCCAACCATTCCGCCTTCTGGAACGAAAGTAATGACGTAATCACCGTTTTCGGTGATCTTGGAATCGTTGCCCATGCCATCTGGATACCACTTGTTTTCGGAATCCATGACTTTGAAGACAACGCCGGCCTTCATTGGGATCTTGGGGCTCACATAAGCGTCTTTGCCTTCGATTTGTTCGTCGGCAAGAGTCATGATGTAATTTTCGTCTTTGCCAGTCCATCCATTGAAAGAACCCGCGACATAATAGCTAACGGCCGCGACTGGTTCGGATTCGCTGCTTTCGCCTTCTCCGGGTTCGCTGCTTTCGCCTTCTCCGGGTTCGCTGCTTTCGCCTTCTCCGGGTTCGCTGCTTTCGTCTTCCCCGGATTCGTCACCGGAGGTTTCTGGTCCTTCTTCGCTTGATGGGGTCGGGTCAGTTGTTAGGCCCGTCGCGTGTGATGGGGTAGATGATTCCGTTTTTGAGGAAGGTGTTCCTCCGCCACAGCTTGCCAATACGAATGCTGCGGAAAGAAGTAAGAACGAAATAAATCTAGTGTTCTTCATTTTGCTTTTAATTCTCCTTTTTAAAGCGGGGAAGATTATACTTGGAAGCGCTTACTTTGCAAAGAGTTTGATAATCGGATGGGCAGATTTAGATATATACTTAACTTATGAAAAAGTTATTTATCTACTTCTCTTTAACCGGAAACGGGGATTTCGTGGCCTCCAAGATGGAAGAAAAAGGCTATGAGGTCAGAAAGGTCAAAGAAAAGAAAAAAGCCTCGAAGATTTTCTTCTTCCGCGTGTTTTGGGGAGGATTCCGGGCTGGATTAGGTTTGAAAGGGAAACTCATCGATTACGATAATAACGTTGA
>ONFU01000014.1 GCA_900317165.1 uncultured Erysipelotrichaceae bacterium | reverse complement strand
CCCCCTATCTATATGGGTGGATATAAGAAAACGTAAGGGCAACGCCCCTTTATGGAAAATCACCATATTGATTTCATAACCTTCATAAAGGCCATAATACGAATCTTCCTCAATCCTTTCCAAGGATAATTCCTTAGCAAGGGAATCAATATTATCAATGAATTCCTGTTTCTTCATCTAGATAAGGGATTATGCGTTTTTAACGTGGATCAACGCGTTTTTATGGAAGGCGTTATAGGCAAAGCCAAACGTGAGGAAGAAGGGCATCCCCTTATAGGCATCGAAGCTCGTCCTATCCAAGAATTCCTTGATTTTCAATTCCTCTATATATCCATAAGGGTTATTGACCTTGATCAAATCATTCCCGATATCGATGGAGGTGACCACCGAATAATGGAGGGTCCATTCGTTTTCATATTTCGCGGCCCATTCGATGACGACGGGGTTCCTCTTGCTTAAGGATATATGGATTTCCTTCAAGAAGGCGGAATCCTTAAGATAGGTGTTCTTCACGAATGTCTTGTTGGGAAGGGTTTTGCTAATCTCCACGAGGAAGCCGTTCGTCGAAGAAGTGGTGATGGCCCCGTTATTCTTCTCGCTTAATTCGGCTTCGGTTATCTTATTCCCATAATATGAAGAGACCATTTCGATGCAGGCATACCCGCAGGAAATCTCTTGCTTGATAAGTCCGAGATCGGTGATCTCCACTTTCGTTTTGTATTCTTCGGCAAGGCTTGAATAATCATCATGGAGCCTTGCGCTTCTAATCCCATATACGGTTAAAGGGGCGGCTACCCCAGCAAGAAGAAGGGCGGTAAGGGCGCTAAGGCTAACTATCATTACTTTGAAACGGGTCTTCACTAGGTTTTTCCTCGGCGAATATTCTATTATTTCATCTTCTCTCTTTCCATTGATTATTTTGCTTTGCGCGCCCTCCTATACGTGCGCATAAATCATAATGGCCCTTTTTACGGTTCAGCCGACTATCTTAAAGTTAAAAACTCCCTTGGTTTTTTCCGAAACCTATAACAAAACTCCATTGGAATTTTCCGAAATCTATATAAAAACTCCCTTGGAATTTTCCGAAATGCATAAAAAAGTCGTTCAGTTTTTTCCGAAATAGTGTATTATTACATCGAGGTTAATGCACATGAAAGAACAAGAATTAGAATTGCATAGACGCATAGACGAATGGCTTCTTCATTGGAAAAACACCCCAAATCATAAGCCGGCATTAATAAAAGGGATTAGACAATCGGGAAAAACGCACGCCATAAAGAAATTCGCGTATAACAAGAACAATTACGATGTTGTTGTATATCTAAATTTCTGGGACAATCCCGAACTCATTGACGCCTTTGATGGAAAGCTCGATATAGATACCATCATTACGGAATTATCCGTTAAGTTGCCATTGCCAAGCCTTGTGCAGGGGAGAACGGTTTTCATTTTTGATGAAGTTCAAGATTGTCCAAGGGCTTTGCTGTCTTTAAAAACCAACGAAAAGGAAACAAGATTCGATTTTATAGCCTCCGGTTCATATTTAGGTGTCAATGGATATGCGGTTGGAGACGACACAGCCAAACCGGTTGGAAGTACAGAACCATTCGATATGAGGACAATGGATTTCGAAGAATTCTTATGGGCCAAGGGATATAAGGATGAGCAAATAGCTTTTATCAGGAAGGCTTTTAATGCCAAAGAGCCATTATCAAATTCCATGCATGAATCTTTCACTCGATTATTTAGGGAATACCTTTGTGTAGGCGGGTTCCCAGAAGCGGTTAAAAACTATGTTTTAACCAACAACATTTACTCATCGCTCCAAATAACGCGCCGCATTACCAAAGATTTGCAAGATGATTTCGGCAGAAGACGTGGAAAAAACAAAAAGCCGCTTTTCCAACCAAACGAAGTGGCAAGGATAAGAAATGCTTTTTCGCTCATTCCCTCATTCTTAGGAAAAGAAAACAAAAGATATGTCGTTTCCAAAATAGAAGGCAAAGGCGCCAAAGACGCCGGTAAGGACGCACTAGATTATTTAAAGGACACTGGAGTAGTTTTGAAAGTTCATAACCTTGATGTTCCAGCTACGCCCCTATCGGTAAACGTTATCCAAAACCAATTCAAAGTATTCCCTACGGATATAGGAATGCTGGTTGGACTATTAGAAGACGGAACGACCGATGCTATCATGTCGGGAAATTTGGGAATGGGCAAAGGAATGGTCTACGAAGGGCTCGTTGCCGATGCTCTTCATAAAAGAGGCGGCACATTATTCTATTTTGCCAAAGATACAGGTTTAGAGCTCGATTTCGTTGTTAACATTGGCGGCGAGGCGACTATTCTTGAAGTTAAATCCACCGATGGCAATACAAAAAGCGCTAAAACAGTTTTGGCCCATCCGGATCATTATGGAAAAACAAAACTCATTCGTATCAAAGAATCAAATATCGGTTTCGCTAACGGCATTTTAACAATTCCTCATTACATGGCCTATCTTTTATTTGAATGGTCACCAACATACCCAATTAAATAAATCTCTAATCAAGTAGTCTTGACGACCGCTCCAAACGTTTTTGGTCCGCGTTTAATCGAATTTTGTAGGTTAAGACACCCGAATAAACGGACATCATATTGACTGAAAGTGGGAAAACCACCAAACCCTTTATTTACCTTCCACTTGTTGCATCTTTCCCCTTTTAAGGGGATACTTTAGCCTATGGAAAATGAGGGCATCCTGATAATTGATAAGCCAGTTGGCCTAACTTCTAGGGCCATCGATAATAGAATCGGCCATCTTTTCTCTTCCCGTCATGTCGGGCATCTAGGGACCCTTGATCCCTTTGCTTCGGGGATGTTGATAATCGGGGTCAATAAGGGCAATAAGGCCCTAACTTATATCGATGATTCCAAAAAGACCTATCGGGCAACCCTTATTTTAGGCAAGAAAACCGATTCGGGGGATTTGACCGGGAATATCATCGAAGAAAAGGAAATCCCAATGCTCGACAAAGCGAAAATCGAAGACACGTTATCCTCCTTTTTAGGCGAATCCACCCAAATCCCCCCAATGAGAAGCGCGATCAAAATCAACGGGGAAGCCCTATATAAAAAGGCGATCCGCGGAGAGGAAATAGAAAGAAAGCCAAGGGACATCACCGTCTACTCGATTAAGCTTCTTGATTATGAAGATAATCGCCTTACCTTTGAATGTGAGGTATCTAGAGGGACATATATCAGGACGTTAGGAGAGGATATCGCTTCTAAGTTAGGAACGATTGGTTATCTAGAAAGTCTAAGGAGATTAAGCATCGATTCCATTAAGGAAGAGGAGATGGTCAATCTCGATGATATTGATATCTCTTCCTTAAGGAACCCTCTTCCTTATATTTCCTTAAGGCACGTTGAAATCGATGCTTCCATCAAGGGAAAAGCCGTTAACGGGGTTAGGTTATCTTTCCCCTTCAAGGATGAAAGGATCCTCCTTGTCTATGAAGATAAACCGATCTCGGTCTATATCAAAACGGAGGAAGAAGGGGTCTATAAGGCCGAAAGGGGGTTATTCTAATATTATGGATATCGTCTCTTTTTCCTTATCCTCTCTTCCAAAGAAGGAAAACCTCTCCATCTCTTTAGGGACCTTCGATGGCTTCCATGAAGGGCATGCGTTTTTGGCAAGAACCGCCCGTTATGAATCTAGCTATCTTAACGCGATCCTCCTTTTCTCGATTTCCCCTACATGCGTATTGAGTAAATTGGACGCCCCCTATCTAACTTCTTTGGAACAAAAGATAAGGCAAGCTAAAATCAACCGTTATGAAGCCGCCTATATAATCGAGGCCAACGAGGAATTCTTCTCTCTTACCCATAAGCAATTCGAAAAGCTCCTATTCGATATAGGGGTCAAGGAAGTCTTCGTCGGGGAGGATTATCGATATGGGAAGGACGCGACTGGCAATACCGATACCTTAATCGAAGCGGGCTTCAAGGTCCATGTCATCCCCTTGCTTATAAAGGAAGGAATCAAAATCTCTTCCTCGAATATCAGAAGATATCTCCTTGATGGTGATATCGAAAAAGCTAACTCTAACCTAGGTTACCCTTATGAAATAGAGGGGAAGGTCATCGAAGGCAATAAAATCGGAAGGACCATAGGTTTCCCAACCCTTAACCTCCTCCCTTCCTTTAATAACATCGTCCCTAAAGAAGGGGTCTATGCAGGACTAGTATATGTCCGCGGACGTCCATATAAGGCGATGATATCGGTTGGCCATAACCCAACCGTCAAAGGAAAAAGCCTCTCAATCGAAGGGCATCTCCTAGATTTCGATGAGGAGATTTATGGAAGGCAAGTAAGCTTTGCTTTCCTAAAAAGGGTGAGGGACATCATCGAATTCAAGGACCTCAATGGCCTAAAAGCCCAATTAGAAAAAGATAAGGAGACCCTGCTGGATCTCCTTAACGAATGATTTAGTTATTCCCTTCGCGGAGGGCTTCGTCCTCCGCTTTTTTCTTCGCGTCGAATTTCTTCCTTTCGGGGGTGGAGAGGATGCGCTTCCTCATGCGGAAGGCACTAGGGGTAATCTCCACGAGCTCATCGGAATTGATGTAATCTAGACATGCTTCAAGTGTCATCTTCCTTGGGCTTTTTAGGACCACCGTTTGGTCTTTATTGGAGGAACGGACGTTGGTCTGGGGCTTTTGGGCGGTGACGTTAACGGCTAGATCGACCGGGTAACGGTGTTCCCCGACGATCATCCCTTCATAGGTGATCGTGCCCGGGGTGATGAACATCGTGCCATGCTCCTCGACTTTTTCGATGGAATAAGGGGTCGCCGGGCCTTTATCGACGGAGACGAGGACCCCGAGGTTACGTTCCCCGACGTTATGGTTATACATAGGACGATATTCGCGGAAGGTATGGTTGATGATGCCATAACCTTTGGTTAAGGTAAGGAAATTGGAGACGAATCCAAGCAATCCTCTGGAAGGGATGATATATTGGAGACGGGTTTGATCGTTATTTTCGACCATATCGGTCATCTGACCTCCCCTATTGCCAAGGGTCTCCATGATATCCCCGACGAATTCGCTCGGGACGTCGATTTGAACATCTTCATATGGCTCGCATTTCTCCCCGTCGATCTCCTTGATGATGACGTGGGGCTTGGAGACCTCAAGCTCATAGCCTTCGCGCCTCATGGTCTCAATCAAGACGGAAAGATGGAGTTCACCGCGCCCTGCGACTGACCAAGTCTCCGTATTCGGAATTCTCTTGAAGCGAAGGGAGACATCGCGTTGGACCTCTTGGTAAAGACGGTCCTCGATGACGCGCGCGGTCACGAATTTGCCGTCTTGCCCGCGCAAAGGTGAGGAATTGGTCCCGAATTCCATTTGGAGGGTTGGTTCATCGATGCGAAGAAGCGGTAAGGGATTGATGGCCCCGGGGGTGACGAATGTCTCCCCGACGTTCATCTCGGGGTTACCGGCGATCGCGCAGATATCGCCCGATTCGACCTCGTTTGCCTCAACTCTCCTTAAGCCATGGAAGGTATATAACTTCATGACCTTGAAGTCCTTCGTGGAGCCATCATGATGGATATCGGTGATGATGTCGCCCACCTTGACTTTTCCTCCCCTAACCGTGCCGATCCCGATTCTTCCGACGAATTCGTTATAGTCGAGAAGGGCGGGTTGGAAACGGAAGGGCCCTTCCTTATCGGCTATGGGCTTCGGGATTTCCCTTAATATCGTCTCAAAGACGGGGTCCATCCCTTTCTTTTGGCTTTCTGGCTCTGGATCATAGGAGGAAGTGCCGTTAAGGGCGCTAGTATAGACGACGGGGAATTCGAGCATGTCGTCAGGAGCCCCGAGTTGGATGAATAGATCCAAGACCTCATCGACCGCTTTAAGGGGATCCGCGTTGGGACGGTCGACCTTATTGATGACGACGATCGGCTTGATGTGGTTTTCGAGCGCGTTTTTAAGGACGAACCTCGTCTGGGGCATCGTCCCCTCGAAGGCATCGACAAGGAGCAAACAGCCATCGACCATATGCATGATGCGTTCGACCTCGCCCCCAAAATCCGCGTGCCCCGGGGTATCGACGATGTTGATTTTGGTGTCCTTATAGACGAATGAAGTGGTCTTCGCAAGGATCGTGATGCCCCTTTCCCTTTCCTGGGGGTTGGAATCCATCACCCTATCGATGACCGCCTCATTGTCGCGGAAGGTCCCGGAAGAGGAAAGCAAGGAATTGACGAGGGTGGTCTTCCCGTGGTCGACATGGGCGATGATCGCGATGTTTCTTATTTCCATAATCCTAACCTCCTAATTTTGGCCGAGAGGAAGTTTATTCTTCCATGCGTATACGCGCAAGAGGAAAACGCTTACTTGCCTAAATGATTATTTTGCTTTCCTTTTGCTGATTCTCTTGTCAACTAATAGAGGAAAAGAGAAAACCCATCAAAGAATTTTCTCCCAATTTCTGCGATTGAAACGATGTTTTACGGAGCTAATTTATGGGCAAATGATGCTTTTTGACTTTCTTAATTACACATATAAAAGGCGTTTATTAAAAATAAAATCGCTTAATTGTCGTCAATCAAAAGTCAACTATGTCCATGAGGAAAACTTGCCCTATCATACAATTTTCCCATAAAGGAGCGTTTTCTTATGAAAATCGGAAAATACGTTTTATTCCTTTCCGTCCCGTTTTTGCTCCTCTCTTGCGGCGGGAAACCCGAGGCGTCGGACCCAGGTTCCTCCCAAAAGGAAAGCGAAACGTCCTCTAAGACGGAAACAAACCCCCCAGCCAGTAGCTCGACCAATCCCGGTTCCTCTTCGAATCTCGAATCTAGCGAATCCAAGACCTCGGCCGAATCAATCGAATCCTCTTCGGAAGAACCGGTTTCTAGCCAAAGCGAAATCGAGCCCGCGGAGGACCTCAAGGATTATGTGATCTTCGATAAGGCCCCCGAAATCCATTTCACCACGGAAGAAGGGGCGGACCTAAAATGGGCCACCACCCCCAACAAGAACACAGATAAGCCGAAGGTAAATGGGACCATCTCCACCGCGAATTGCGATGAGGCATATCTAGTCGAGGATCTCGCCGCGACCATGAAAGTCCGCGGCAATTACACCTCGAATTACGTGAAGAAGCCTTTCCAAATCGCCTTCGATTCCAAACAGAACCTCTTTGGTTTAAATAAGGGGAACAAATTCAAAAAGTGGGTCCTCCTCGCGGATGTCAAAGACCCATCCATGATGCGTAACGCCCTCGCCTTCTATCTAGGCGATACCCTCATGGAGGATTATTTTTGCCCAACCTTCACCCCGGTCCACCTCTACCTTAACGATTCCTATTGGGGCATGTACCTCCTTACCGACAATAAGGAAGTCGGAAAAGGCAGGGTCAATATCAGTGAGCCCGAGAAGAACTACACCGGCACCGATATCGGCTATTTCTTCGAATACGATTGCTATTGGACGGAAGAAGCCGCTAAGGAAGATGGCGACCCGACCTTCGAATTCTCCAATGCCGATTATATCCCCCAGAAGATCACGACCAGGGCCCAAGGTCAGGAATCCGATTCCACCGGCTATACCATTTCCTCGAAGATCTATGACGATGCGCAAATCGCCTTCTTGAAGAACCACCTCAAGAATTGCTACACGGTCATCTATAACGCGGTTTTCAACAACAAACTCCAGGAAATCGCGGTAAATGAGGGAGTCGAAACACTCGTCGATAGCGAGGAGACCGATCCGGCAGTTGCCTTAGGCAAGACCATCGATATCAATTCCTTCGTCAACATGTACATCATGAGCGAGATCTGCTGCGACGCCGATATCGCCCATTCCTCGTTCTACCTCTCCCTTGATATGGCCCCCGAGGCTAATCACCTATTGACCCTCACCTGCCCATGGGACTGGGATTCCTCTTTGGGATTAAAGAAGGGTGTCGTCGAGAACGCTTCCGAGATGTTCGCCTCGAGAAGTTCGAACCCCTGGGTTTCGATGCTCACCAATTCCAAATGGTTCATGGAGAAGGTCCAAGCCCGTTGGAGTGGCCTCTATAACAAGGGCTTCTTCACCAAGGCCCTCCGCATGATCGACGAGTATTCCACCAAATATGCGCCCGATTACAAACTCAACTTCGATAAATGGCCCCATACGATGGGCCAAAACAACGTTGACCAAAACGTCTCCAACGAAGTCCGCGAGATCTATTTCCCCTGCACGACTGAAGCCGAATGCGAAGCCCTCTTAAAAGATTGGGTCAGCACCCGTTTCAATTACCTCAATACCGCCTTTGACGGCAACGTCCCACCGAATAATGGCGGTGGCGGATGGCCTGGCGGCGGCGATTGGCCAGGAGGCGGAGATTGGCCTGGCGGAGGAGATTGGCCAGGAGGAGGCGGCTGGAACCCCGGTGGCGAAACCATCGATGATAGCGAGGCCATCGCTAAAGCCGATGCCTTTAAAGAAGGCAAGACCCCCGTCAAATATGAAGCCGAAGAAGCGGCCTTCACCGAACCGGCGGTCGTCAAGAGCCCCAAGAACGAAGGCGAGGAAGTCTCCAATAACGCCTATTTGTCCGAGCTCAATCCTAACGCGGGCATCACCATTGGCTTCAAGGTCAACGGAAAGGCGGATGACGCCCTTATCTCCCTCCGCATCTCCAGAAGGACCCAAACTTATAGGTTCTCGCAATTCTTCTCCCTTACCATCAACGGAGAGGATGCTTCCGACGAGGATCTCCTCGATATCGCTTTAGTCGGCGGAACCGAGGAACACGGCTGGGGCGAATTCCACAATTGGTGCGATTGGGATATCGCGATCCTTGGTTTAAAAGAAGGGGAGAACGACATCGTCCTCACCACCAAGAACGCTTGCTCCAACCTCGATTACATGGCTATCTACCAAGCCTAAGCAAACTCAAAGGCCATTCCCTCGCGGCGTGGCCTTTTTCTATGAAAAAAACCACCGTTTCCCATCTAATAAGATGAAGCGGTGGTTATTTCTTCTTGCGGTGCTTGAGATTTGAACGGATTCCTAATATCAGGCAGATAACGGAAAGGAGGAATATCGATAACCCGGCGATCAGGATAGCGAACCACCAGGAATCCTTGATGGTAAAGCTAGCAGCAGTCCAAGCTAAGCCTAAGCCAAAGACGGCGAAGCCCGCCCCAAAGGGAACAAGGGGTGAATTCTTCTCTACGTATTCGTTGAATCCTGCCATGACGATATTTTGGTCCTTTCGATTTTATTTAGAAAGGCTTTTTTATATACAAACCGTAAATGAGATTTCGTATCGCCCATAAAAAGAAAATGGACACCTTACAGAGGAATCATACGTCCTCATGGATGCCCTACCATTCACAGGTGTACCTTTCGATGGGCCTGGCCTGATCTTTGCCACGCTTTTCCGGCGCGTCCAGCCCCAAGAGGCAAGTGAATTGCTTTCGCTGGCTGACTCCAATATACGCTTCCACGCGGGGATTTCAATACCCCCCAAAAAAAGAAAATGGACACCTAACAGAGGAATCATACGTCCTCATGGATGCCCTACCATTCACAGATGTACCTTTTGATGGGCCCCGTCTGATCTTTGCCACGCTTTTCTAACGCGTCCAACGCAGAGGCCGCAAAGAGGACGGTATCCGTTGGCTGACTCCAATATACACCCACCGGGGCCTTTTGCAATACCCCCTGAACGTCAAACCGATTATTTTTCACTTTTTCATAAAAATCTGAGCCAGTTTTCGTTTTTTACCACTATTAGTAAGTAGGAGGACTTTCCTGTGGACAATCTAATCAACATCGTAAACAAACAAAAAGCAACAAGATCATTAAACAGCTACGCGGAGAGGGACCGCGGCCATTTCGACGTGCGGTTCAGGAACGTCCACCTTTGCAAGCTGAACAAGATAGCGGACAGGACACTATTCAGGAAGAACGACCTCTACGTCGACGCATCGACCCTCTATGAGCTGATGTTGCCGGTAGGGGGACAAGGTTCCCATCATTATCATGGACTTAGGCCTTCGGAAATCGTCGAATCGCTCAATCGTTTAGACCGCCCGGACCTAATTTGCAAATCCTACTTGGACCGCCTCGTTTTGGGGGTACATATCAAGAAGCCTAGCGAAAGGCTCTTGGCGATGGTAATCGATCCATCCGCTAGCAAAAAATACGATGTCTTGGAGAAAATCAATAAGCTCATAACGATTGTTCCTAAGGACAATCTTCATGGACTTCTACGCGGAAAAGATAGGGCGGATATCCTATATTTAGCTAACCCAAAGATGCTTGGTGATGGATAATTATCCCCTTCAATCATAGAAAACTAGAAAATCCTATACACTGTATAAAAAAGGCTTTTTTGTGGCATTTCCTCTCTTGCCCATAACGCGTTTATGTGGGTATCATAATTGCACAAGTGGGAAAAAGTGGGAAATGAAGTATTTCGGAACCTACGATAGGAGCCTAGATGAAAAAGGCAGGCTCCAACTCCCCCCGAAACTCTTAGAGAAGGAAGGGGACAACGCCTTCTATCTCCTGAAGGGTTTTGATGGATGCATGGCTATCTATAATCAAGAAGGATTCGACCGATATCTGGAGAAACTGGAGGGACTCGACTTCTTCGATGATAAAACCCGTGCCTTCATCAGAGCGACCACATCATCGATCGTCACCTTGAAGTTCGACTCGCATGGACGTTTGTTCTTCGGAAAAGCCGTCCTCGAGGCCTATGGCATCAAGAAGGACGTCACCATCATTGGCTGCCTCGATCACTTCGAGGTCTGGGATCCCGCATCCTACGCTAGATACTCCCTAGCCGGGTCATTCGGCTTCGAACAGTTCGCAAGTGGAGTGAAACGGAATGCCTAAGCACATCAGTGTATTGTTGAATGAGTCAATCGACCTCCTTGACTTAAAAGACGGAGGCACCTATGTTGACCTGACTCTTGGTAGGGCCGGACATAGTGGAGAGATCCTAAAGAGGATTCCGCATGGGCACCTCGTTGCCTTCGACCAAGATGAGCAAGCCTTAATTGAATCGAGGGAAGTCCTCGCCTCAATCGGCGATAGCTTCACCCTCATCAAGGATAACTTCGCTAACGTCAAGTCTCGGCTTGAGGAACTCCATATCGATAAGGTCGATGGAATCCTCGCTGACCTAGGGGTCTCTTCCCCGCAACTTGACGAGGCAAACCGCGGATTCTCCTATAACGCACTGGGTCCGCTCGACATGCGGATGGATAAGGATAACCCCCTTACCGCCGAGAAAGTCCTCAATACCTATTCCCTCCATGATCTAACGAGGGTCATAGAGCTATACGGAGAGGAAAAAGACGCCTACAAGATCGCCAAATCGATCGTTAGGCAAAGGGAAATCGCCCCCCTAAAGACGACCTTCGACCTCGTCGAAGCCATCAAAAGGGCGAAAACCATGAAGGAGCTAGCCAAAAAAGGCCATCCCGCGAAGCAGACCTTCCAAGCCATCAGGATGGAGGTCAACGCGGAGAAAGCGACCCTGCAGGCGATGCTACAAGACGCCCCCTTACTCCTAAAAGAAGGAGGGAGGATGGCGATCATCACCTTCATGTCACTAGACGATAGGCTCGTGAAGAACCGCTTCAATGAGCTTACCAAGATAGAAGGGACCAGACACGGTCCCGAAAGCCTCAAGATCGATAATCAAGAAGCCGAATTCGTGTCACTAACGAGGAAGCCGATTACCCCTAGCGAAGAGGAAATCGGGTATAACCACCGGGCGGTCTCCGCAAAACTTAGGGGCATCGCTAGACGTTAATCTCCCAAAAAAGCAAACAAGGAAAGGAGGAGAAGGCCATGAAAGACAAACTCGTTAAAACCCATCATAAGAAAGTCTATTATCGCCTTAGGACCCTTCTTTTCGCTCTTGCTATCTCGATAGGCATCGTCGCCATCGGGGCGACCCCGATCGCGATTTCCTTCATGGTCGCTGAGCCAATAAGCGCCTCCAAAGCCCCGGATACCCTTGAATTAACCGAGGATTCCTCCAATGAAGGAAGCCCCCTTGTTGAGCAGGAAGACATCAATAACGCCTATTGATTCATACTAGACTTCATTTGGCCGCAGCCGCGGCCTTTTCTTTATATAATATAGATATAAGGAGAATCGCCATGAAAGGAACCTTCTGTCAAAAATGCGGTTATAAGGGTAAGGAGCCTTTTGCCTTTTGCCCTAATTGCGGAGAGCCGTATACTGAGATGGAGATAAAGGGGACCTTTGATATAACCGGTTTTGAACTAAGAAGATACGAAGGTTCTGATTCCGTTATCAAAATCCCGGATAACGTCATCTCCGTCGGCGATTACGCCTTTAAGGGCAATAAGAAATTAGAGGAAGTGATTTTCCCTGAAGGCATCAAGGAAATCAAATACGGGGCCTTTGCAGGCTGTGACCATCTTAAAACCGTCTCTTTCCCAAATACCTTGGAGAAAATCGAAGCCTCCGCCTTTGAAGGATGCTCTTCCTTAATGGATTTGAAGATCCCAGAAAACGTCAGCTCCATAGGTAAGAAAGCCTTCAAGGACTGCGAATCCTTAAAGTCGATTAGCTTGCCCCCTAATTTAAAAAGCCTAGGGGAAGAAGCGACCTTCGAAGGTTGCGTCTCCTTGATGGAATTCAGACTCCCCGAATCGATTAAAGTCATCGGGCCGAAGATGTTCAAAGGCTGCAGAGGGCTAGATAGAGTCGCGCTTCATGATAAAGTGGAGATCATCGATGATGAAGCTTTCATAGACTGTGAAGCCCTTAAGGATATCTATATTCCTAGGAGGGTTGTTAGAATCGGAAACGGGGCCTTCCAGGGCTGCCTCAAACTCCCCCATAAGGCGATCCCAAGAAGCCTTGATAACGTCAATATGTATGGTTCTTCCGGAGTCAATTCAATCGGGAAAATGAATATCCCTTCCGCGGATTCCCTTAACCTTAACAAGAAAGTAACAACGTTCGATAACCCCCTTAATAAGCCGAAAAAAGAAGAAGGCGAATAAGCATAATTTCGCATGCTTTGCAAACTGTGTTTTTCTGAAAAACTCCAAAAAACTTAGGAGTAAATAGATGGAAAAACACAGTTTTTATCATGGTTTTACGAAAATGTCCAAAAACCCATAAAACTACTAAATAAATACCAAAAATTTAAAGAATGTCTTTCTTTAAAAGAAAGATGCCATCATCTATAATAATGAGTAGTCTAAAAAGGAAAGGGGCTCTATGGCAAAGATTCAAGGTTGTTTGGAAGTTAGTAACGTAGCCATCAAATTGCTTCTTGGCTATCCCTTAAACGGGACTCCAATCGTTTTGTATACCAAGAAAATCCCCCTTCCAAAGGGCACGGTCTCCCATGGGACCTTGAAGGATATCGACGCCGCGGTCGCTTGCTTAAAGGAGCTACGCGAATTCAAAGATGATTCGGAGAAGATCGATTTGAAGCTCGATAACATTCTCCTGGTCATCCCTTCAATCGGCTTGAAGGTCTATAGCAACGACAAGAACTTCCTCGTCGCCGGACAAGATGGGAAGATCACGAGGCTAGATATCGCTAACCTCCTTTCCCTTTTGAAGAAGGACCCGGTCCCCGCCGGCAATACCATCGTGGACATCATCCCGATCATCTTCCAACTTGATGACGGCAGCCGTTTCGACCGTCCACCATTAGATAGGATAAGCGGCTCCATCACCGTCAAGGCGATGATCCATTGTCTCCCCGAGACGGTCTCCGGCCAATACCAGACCATGGCTAACGCGGCTGGATATAGAGTCAAGAAGACCGGCGTCTCCGTCTATTGCGCCGCCAAATATTTCGCGACCATCCCTGACGCCCCCAAGAATTACCTCCTCCTCGATATCGGGGCCCGTTCCACCGATTTGGCCTTAATCGGGGATAAAGAACCCTATTCCGCGACGAGTTTCGCTAGGGGAGGCGATGACCTAACCGAAGCGATCGCCGAGGCCTTTGGCATAAGCGTCGAGGACGCGGAAAGCCTCAAGGTCGATCATGGCTACGACACGAGGGTCCTCTCCTATCGCCCCCCGTTAATCAAGGGTATCGATAAGGAATCCGGGGCTCCCAAAAATTATTACCAGAAGGACCTAAACGAGGTCATCGAGGAATATTTCGAAACCTTCCTCTCCGAATTATCGGCCTCCATCAATTTGGTCCTCGAAAAGCACAATAACCCGCAATTCAACGCGCTTCCCTTCATGCTTACCGGGGGAGCCTCCGAATTAAAGGGACTTCAGGACTTCCTCCGCAAAGCCTTCCCAACCCGCGAACCGATTCTTATCCGCCCAACCGCGATTGGGGCACGCGACCCTGGATTCACCAACCTCCTTGGGATGCTCGCGGCCACCGGGTCATATTCTGGTTCCCTCAGTGATTTCGGGACAGGCGTCATGAACGTAACAAGGGAAGCCCCGAAACCTGAAAAGAAAAAACCGAAGACCTCACGTTCATCACTAGATGATGATTTGTAATAAGGAAAGGAGAAAACGACTATGCCAATGATGGATTTGGACAACTTCGAACCGCCAGCACGAATTATCGTCATCGGCGTCGGAGGAGCCGGCAACAACGCCGTCAACCGCATGATGGATGAGAACATCGAAAACGTCGAGTTCTACGTCATGAATACCGATAAACAAGCCCTTTCGACCTCCAAGGCCCCCAATAGGCTTGTCCTAGGCGAAGAGATCACCAAAGGCTTAGGCGCCGGAGGGGATCCAGCCCAAGGGAAAAGGGCCGCCGAAGCTAGCAAAGACGATATCCGCAAGATCGTCGAGGGCGCTGACCTCGTTTTCATCGCGGCCGGCATGGGTGGAGGAACCGGAACCGGTGCCGCCCCAGTCGTTGCTAGCATCTGCAAGGAAGTAGGGGCCCTAACGATTGCGATCGTCACTCGTCCATTTACCTTCGAAGGTAAGACGAGGGTCGCTAATTCCGTCACGGGCCTAAGCGATTTGAAAGACGCTGTCGATTCGATCATCATCGTCTCTAACGACAAACTATTAATGGCGGCCGGCAAAGCCCCGATTAGCCAAGCCTTCTCCGATTCCGACAAGGTTTTGGCTCAATCGGTGAAGACCGTCACCGATTTGATCCTTCTCCCAGGCCTCATCAACATGGACTTCGCCGATGTCGAAAGGACCCTCCGCAATTCCGGCATCGCCCTTATCGGATTCGGTATGGGAACGGGTGAAAGAAAAGCCGAGGAAGCCGCGGAAAACGCGATCAACTCGCCTCTTCTTGAAGCCTCCATCTCCGGGGCTAGGAAAGCCATCTGCTCCGTCACCTGCGGAACCAACGTCTCCTTATATGAAGCCGAGGAATGCGTCCAGCATATCATCGATAACGCTGGGGCCGCGGTCGACGTCAAATTCGGCGTCTCCATCAACGAGAACCTCACCGACTGCATCCTCGTCTCCGTCATCGCGAGTAACTTCACCGAGGAATATGACTTCACTTCCTTACCCCAATTCTCCCGTCCGCGCCGCGAGACCGTCGGATTCGGGGTCGAAAGCCAGAAGGCGAGGATCGTCAAGGAAGAGGAGGAGCACGAGGCCGAGCCCGAGGAATCCGTCCAAGAGCAAATCCTCCCCGATTTCCTCAAAGGCGCCTTCTCCGACGAAGAGGAATAAGGACATTTACCTTATAAGCGGATCCATCAAGGGTCCGCTTTTCCTATTGCCTTAAGGCAAAAGGAGGGGTAACATACTCTCGCTAAAGCGTTTGCAACGTAGACGCGCCGAAGTAGCCGAGTGACAGAGAGCCCTGCGGAAGCTGAGAAAGGGCAAGGTGAAAAGGACATCACTACGTAAGCTTGTCCCCTGAACTGCCAGTAAGGGGATAGCCGTAACGGAAGACGAGACATTCCCTTAATGAAGCGCGCTTAAAAGGCGAAGCAAGGTGGTACCGCGCATATTGCGTCCTTGCAACGACAACTCGGGCGCCTTTTATTTTGCTTAGCACCCTTGGAGGTAAAGAATATGGATTACAAAAGCACTTTGTCGATGGTGAATACCGCCTTCCCTATGAGAGCGGGTTTATCGGAGAAAGAACCGGCCCTCGTCGCCCATTGGAAGGACATCGATTTATATAACAAGATGAACGAAAACCGCGTCGACGCGCCCGTTTTCATGCTTCATGATGGCCCTCCATACGCTAACGGGGACATCCATTGCGGACATGCCCTTAACGTCTCGCTCAAGGATTTCGTGATCCGCTATAAGAATATGGCGGGCTTCAAAACTCCCTATATTCCAGGCTGGGACACCCATGGCCTCCCAATCGAGACCAAGGTCACCAAAAGCGGCGTCAACCGCAAAACCACCCCAATCGATGAATTCAGGGAGAAATGCGAAAGCTATGCCCTTACCCAGGTCGAAAGGCAAAAAGCTCAGATCCTCCGTCTTGGCTGCCTTGGCGATTTCGATCATCCTTACCTCACCCTCTCCAAAGAATATGAGGCCCGTCAGATCGAGGTCTTCTCCGAGATGGCCTTAAAAGGTCTTATCTTCAAAGGCCTTAAGCCCGTTTATTGGTCGCCATCTAGCGAATCCGCCCTCGCAGAAGCGGAGGTCGAATACCATGACGTGGAAGCCAAGACCATCTACGTTGGCTTCGATATCATCGATTCCAAGGGCCTATTCGATTTGCCAGCCCGCTTCCTAATCTGGACGACCACCCCCTGGACGATCCCGACCAACCAAGCGGTCGCGGCCAATCCCTTATTCGAATATGGCTTATATAAAACTAGCAAAGGGACCTTCATTTTCCTCTCTTCCTTGAAGGAGAAATTGAAGGAAGAGCTTGAACTTGGGGAAATCGAAACCCTCAAGGAATTTAAGGGCCAGGAACTTGAAGGGGTCAAATACGTCCATCCACTTTATCCAGAAAGGGTGGGCCAATTGATCCTAGCCTCCTATGTCGATGATTCCGCCGGTACCGGACTCGTCCACATCGCCCCCGACCACGGTCTAGATGACTTCCTCGCGGGTGCGAAATACGGCATCAAACCATATTGCCCAATCGATGAAAAGGGCGTTTTCGCAACGGGCGAAGGCGACATCTTCAACGGCATGTTCTATGAGGACACCAACGATTTGGTCATCAAACTCCTCAATGAGAAGGGTTTGCTATTCAAGAGAGTCGACATCGTCCATAGCTATCCCCATGATTGGAGGACCAAGAAGCCGATCATCTTCAGGGCCACCCCGCAATGGTTCTGCTCCATTGAGCCTATTAGGAAGGCTCTTCTTGATGAAGTGAAGAAGATCGAATGGGTTCCCGCTTGGGGCGAAGGGAAAATGGTCAACATGATCAAAGACCGCGCGGACTGGTGCATTTCCCGTCAACGCGTTTGGGGCGTCCCCCTTCCTATCATCTATTGCGAGGACAATACCCCCATCATGGAAAAAGAGGTCTTTGACCATATCGCGAACCTATTTAGGGAACACGGTTCCTCCATCTGGTTCAAGAAAGAGGCGAAGGACCTTCTCCCCGAAGGCTATAAGAACGAGCATTCTCCAAATGGCCTCTTCACCAAGGAAAAGGACATCATGGACGTTTGGTTCGATTCCGGATCCTCATGGAATGGAACCCTTGTCGAAAGAGGACTCCAATATCCCGCGGACCTCTATTTAGAAGGAAACGACCAATATCGCGGCTGGTTCAACGCCTCCCTCATCGTCTCGGTCGCGACCCATGGGGTGTCCCCGTTCAAGACCTGCCTAACCCATGGCTTCGTCATGGACGAATCATGGCAGAAGATGAGCAAAAGCAGCGGCAACGGCATCGACCCGAACAAGATCGCCCAAACCTATGGGGCGGATATCCTCCGCCTATGGGCCTCTAGCGTCGATTACCGTGCGGATGCCCGTTTAGGCGAAGGCATCCTCCAAAACGCGATCGACAATTACCGTAAGATCAGGAATACCTTCCGTTTCCTCCTTGGTAACCTTAATGGCTATGACCCCAAGAAGGAAATAAAGGAGAACCCCCTCATCGTCAGGATGATCAAAGCGAGGTTAGGAGAAGTCATTAACCGCGCGTTAAAGGGGTATGAGGAATACGATTTCTCCGCGGTCCTTAACGCGGTCATCCCCTTCCTTTCCAGTGATCTATCCTCCCTTTTCCTCGATGTTTCCAAGGATATCCTCTATTGCGATAAGAAGGATTCGAGCAGAAGGGAAGCGATCGTCGCCTGCATTTTCGATTGCGCCTATTCGCTTTGCCTCCTCCTTAACCCGATCCTCCCCTTCACGATGGAGGAGATCTATTCCTATCTCCCCGTTGATCATAAGGAATCGGTCCAACTTGAGGATATGGTCAAAACCCGCGAACTCGATGAAGAAGGGCTTAACCTCTATGAGGCCTATCTTGCCTTTAGGGGAGAAGTCAACAAAGCCATCGAGGAGAAGCGCAACCAAGGCCTTATCGGAAGCGCCTCCGAGGCGGAAGCGGTCATCTCCATGAAGGAAGGCCCCTTATTCAAAGCCTTGAAGGAAGATGGCGAAGAGCTTCTTGCTAAAGGCCTCCTCGTCTCCAAGGCCATCCTAAAAGAAGGCGACCCCTGTATCGAAATCCGCCTAAGCGAAGCCCCCTTATGTGCGAGATGCAGACTCCATGTCGAAGATGCCCATGAGCATGAAGGCGATAGTCTTTGCCCCCGTTGCTTAGAAGCTATTGGAGAATAAAAGATGGCCAAGAAAAAGAAAACCTACACCGAATTAGAAAGACAGGAAGCCTATAAGAAGCTCTTGCTTTTCGGAGGGATATCCCTTGGTCTATTCATTTTGGACGTCGTCACCAAATGGGTGGTCCAGCTTACCTGCACCCCAGGTCAACTTAACCCCGTCATCCCTAATTTCTTCTATATCACCTTGTCTTACAATACGGGCGCGGCCTTCTCCCTTGGCGCGAACTGGGGGATCGGCGGAAGGATTCTCGGGATCGCGATCTCCTTAATCATGTCCTTCGTCATTATCTATTATTGGATAAGGAAGAATATCGAACTAAAAAACTTCGAAAGGGTGATTTTCGCCCTTATGGCCGCAGGAGCAGTCGGCAATCTCATCGACCGTTCCTTCTATTTTGAGGCCACGACCGGCTTCAACGGGGTCATCGATTTCCTTCAGTTCTACCTTGGGGGAGGGCCTAACGTCAACCAAGGCGCCTTCCTTAACCCCTTCGCGACCTTCAACCTCGCGGATGCCTATTTGGTCGTCGGCATCATCATGTTCATTATCCTTACGATCATCGAGACGATCCGCGATTCCAGCAAGTCCGAGCTTCGCACCGATCCTCGTCTAGCCAAAAAGAAAGAGGAAGAGGAAGAAGAGGATGAGGAAGAAGAGGAAGAAGAGGAAGAAGAACCGAAGGATTCCTTAGAAAAAGAGGAAGCCCCTTCAAAGGAAGAAGCTTCCAAAGAAGAACCTAGCGAAGAAGAAAAGGGCAAGGATGAAAAAAACGATTGAGGATAATTTAGTCGGAAAGCGTCTTGATGAAGCTCTTTTCAGCTATGGCGATTTCCTCTCCCGTTCGAAAGCCAAAGAGGCAATCGAAGGGGGACATGTATTCGTTAATGGCAAGAAAGGCAAGCCTTCCTTAAGAATGGAAGAAGGGGATGTCGTTGAATATGAAGTCCCTGAAGCCCCCGCCTCCACACTTCAAAAGGAAGATATCCCAATCGAGGTTATCTATGAAGACGAATACCTCGCGGTCATCAATAAGCCCGCGGGTTTGGTCGTCCATCCCGGCGCGGGGCATGCTTCCGGAACCCTTCTTAATGGTTTGCTTTATAAATACGAAGAACTAGACGAAGATAGCACGCGTCCAGGAATTGTACACCGTATAGATAAGGATACCTCTGGGTTGCTTGTGATCGCGAAGACCGATGAGGCTCTTCTTGGCTTACAAGAGCAGCTTAAGGACCATTCGATGCACCGCGAATACCTCGCTTTGGTAAACGGGCTAATCAAAGAGGACGAAGGGGAGATCATCGCCCCCTTGGCTAGAGATAAGGAAAGCCGCGTCAAATTCGCGGTCGATCTTTCGGGGAAGGAAGCCATTACCTTCTTTAAGGTCAAGCAGCGTTTCCCCCGTAAGCGCGTGAGTCTTGTCGATTGCCGCCTCCTAACGGGACGAACCCATCAGATCAGGGCCCATATGGAATATATCAACCATCCGGTTATAGGCGACCCGTTATATGGAAAAGGAAATAGGGTTATCTACGATAAGGGGCAATTATTGCACGCTTATCGCCTTTCTTTCACCCATCCCATAACGAAAAAGGAGCTTTCCTTTGAAGCCCCCTTACCCGCGCATTTCCAAAAAGTGCTCGAATCCTTGGATTAATCCTCGATTACCTTCTTACGATTCGCAAAATTGGCCTTGGAGATCTTGTCGAGTTCCTCAAGGCCTTTTTCTTTATAGATCTGCCTCGCGAATTCGGTGACTTCGCCTGAAGCCCCAAAAGGAATCTCCTTGCCAAGGGACTTCGATAATTCTTCCATATGACGGAGGAAGGAATAACGGGCGATGACGCTAGCTAAGGCTACGGAAGGGAAATGGGTCTCCCCTTTTGTGGAGAAGACGATATCCCTAACGACGTCTTTCTCCCCTTTAAGATAGGAATAATAGAGGCCTTCCTCCGCGAATTGATCGATATAAACCTTGGAGGAAGGGTATTTCTTCTTCAGATTCCCAAGAGCGCGGTTATGCATTTTGGCCTTCATCGCGTTGAGGTTGATGCCTTTTTCCCTAACTTCGTTATATTTTTCGTTATCTAGGCAAAGCTGCGAATAGGGGAAGGTCGAGATTAGTTTCTGCCCAATCGAAAGGATATAGGGGTCATTCATCTTCTTCGAATCGGTGATGCCCATTTCCTTTAGCAAAGGCAAATCCTCTTTTTTGACATAGGCCGCGACCACGATGACGGGCCCGAAATAATCCCCGGTTCCTACTTCATCGGACCCGATTTGGGGATAATAATTCCTTAAGGATGCTTCCTTTTTCTCGCTTTTCTCTTCGGGAATAGCCCCTTTGGCAATCCAAATGGCGGCTTCAGATTCTGCGTTTTCACCTTGGATTAAACATTTACGGAAGCCGTTATGGATTTTGGAATAGACGGAGATCGTGGTATCCAAACTGACTGCGAAGAAATCCATATAAGGGGTAGGGGCTTCCTTAATCGCGCCGATATCATTATAAAAACATTTCGCCTCATGAAAGGTCGCTTCGTCGAAAAGAAGGGTTATGGATTTATTCGCTTTCCCCATCGTTTTCCTTATTTGTTCCTCATTGAGTCATAGACAATCCCGAATATCCCGCCAAGCATCGAGACGAAAAGGATATTGAGGACATTGACGGCAACGCCGATTTCATCGTCGTTATTGATCCTGTTGAAGGTGATGATCGTTAAGGGAATGCACCAGATAAGCGGGAAGATGGCAAAACCGAGGATGACCGTACCAACAACCATGAATACCTTGGTTAAGGTAGCCATCGCGTTTTGGTTGGATGAATCAGAAGAAGCGACATGGCTTCCTTCGTCTTTATCTTCCTCATAACCATCGACGTCCGCATCGACTTCGCGGTCTAATTCCGCTCCGCATCTAATGCAATAAGTATCTTCATCGAGGAGCTTTTCCCCGCATTTTGGGCAATATTTCATATCAATTTCCTCCAAATGAGATTATAAATCTTTATTTCTCCCTTTTAAAGTCACCCCGCACGCGCAATCTAGCCTTCGCGCGCATAAAGATGCTAAAATGATTTTTGGGTAATCTAGACCCAAAACGACATTCAACTGACGATGAAAAAAGAAGACGCCTTTGAAATATTGGAGATATCATCCATTTTGGAAAAAGCCTCTTCCTTCGCCCTCACCGAGATGGGAAGGAAGGAGATCCTTTCAACCCGCCCATATTCGGAGAAGGACCTCCCCTCTTTTCTTTCTATCCTTAAGGAAATGTCTTCTTTCCTTGATAAGGAGGATTCCCTTCCCTTTAGAAGGGGAGAGGATATCAGCAAAAGCCTCAATCTCGCCTTGAAGGGAAGGAGTTTGGAGGAAAAGGAATTCGTTTGCCTAAAAGAAGAAATAGAATCGGCTTCCTCCATCAAGAAGATGATCGAAAGCCACGGGGATGAATACCCTCTTCTTTTGGATCACGCGAATCGCTTAACCGATTTGGAGAATATCGCCAAAAGGATAGACGAGGTCATCGCCCCGACTTTGGAAATCCGCGATTTTTGGAAATCCGCGATTCCGCCTCCAAAAAACTTGCCGGAATCCGTAAGGAGAAGGACAAAGTCAAAACGGAGATGAACCGCATCCTCCCCCGCATCATCGAACGTTACGCTTCCTATCTCAATTCGATGGCCTTCGCCTTCAAAAACGGCCATTATGCTCTCCCCGTTTCGATGTCTTACAAAAATTCCGTCAGAGGTCTTGTCCAGGATATCTCCGCGAGTGAGAACACCGTCTTCATCGAACCGGAGGAAGTGCTCGAAAAAGATAACCGCTTGGCGGAGCTTGACGCCGAAGAACGCGTCGAAATCGCCCGCATCCTCCGCGAATTGACCGAAACCGTGGTTGAGTTCCTCGATACATATTCCGCGAGGGTCCGTTATGGAAGGACATATAACGGCCATCTCGCTTCCTTATCGGAAGACGCGAGTCTATTTATCCCGCAGGCCTTCCACCCCCTTCTTGAAGTCGAGACCATCGTCAAAAACGATTTTACCTTCACCTCTAAAAGACGGGTGACCCTCATCTCCGGACCTAATGCCGGAGGCAAGACAGTTGCCTTAAAAACCCTAGGTGTCATCGCGATTTTGTTCAAGATGGCCTTCCTTCTTCCTTGCTTTGAAGGGGCGATTATCCCTTATTTCAAGCATGTCTACGCGGATATCGGCGATCAGCAATCATTGCAGGAGAACCTCTCGACCTTCTCCGCCCATATCGCTTCCTTATCGCAAATCACCTCTGATATCGGGGGCAAGGATTTGCTTCTTCTTGATGAAGTCGGAACCGGCACCTCCCCAAGCGAAGGCGAGGCTCTTGCCAAAGCGATCCTCGATTATATCCTCGAAAAGCATTCCTACGCGCTTGTCACTAGCCATTTCGATGGGGTCAAGCAATACGCTTTAGCAAAAGAGGGGATTTCCAATGCCTCGATGATCTTCGATAAGGAGACGATGAAGCCGACCTATGTCCTATCCTTAGGAACGGTCGGGGATTCCTTTGGGCTAGAGATCGCTTCCTCCTATGGCTTATCCAAACAAATCCTCGATAACGCGAAACGTTATAAGGAAAAGGATACCGATTCCTCCCTCCAAAAGGCGATGAACGAACTTTCCTCTCTTTCTGCAAAGGCCAATGAGGAGAAGAAGGAATACGAAAAGAAACTTGCTGAATTGGACAAAAAGGAAAAAGACCTTAAGAGCAAGGAGCATGCCTTGAAGAACAAGGAGGAGAAACTCCTCTCTTCCGTAGAGAAGAAAAAGGAGGAGCTTCTTGAGAAGGCCGAGAAGGAAATAGAGGGGGCATTACATGATTTACGTTCCCCTAACGTCAAACTCCATGAGGTAATCGAGGCTAAACGCAAACTCGAATCCTTAAGGAAAAACGAGGATAGCGAGGTCTATGACGAAGAACTAAAAGAAGGCGATTATGCCTCTATCCCTTCCTTAGGGATTGAAGGGGTCATCGAAAGCCTCTCCGCCAAAAAGGCGGTCCTGCGCGACCATAAGGGCTTCAAATATTCGGTGAACCCGGTTTCTCTCCACCGTATCTCCTCCCCTAAGAAAGAAGAGAGGAAGGAAATAAAAAACATCAACCTCGATTCCTTAGGATATGGGAAGAGCCTTTCGATGGAACTCAATATAATCGGGCTTTACGCGGATGAAGCGGAACTTGAACTCGAAAGATACCTCGATGCCTGCAGGATGAAGGGTTTCCATCGCGTTAGGATCATCCATGGCTTCGGCACGGGGGCCTTAAGGAGGATGGTCAATAATTATTTGGCCTCCCATAAGGAATTCATCAAAGGATACGAAGCGGCCAGCGAAGCCGAAGGCGGCGGAGGGGCGACCATCGTCTATCTCAAATGATAAGCGAGAAACTAAAGACATTAATCGATAACCTCCCCCACCGTCCTGGCGTCTATCAGATGAAGGATAAGGACGATAAGATCATCTATATCGGGAAGGCCAAGGACCTCTATAAAAGGGTTTCCCAATATTTCCTTCGTCCCCAAACCGGCAAGGTGGCCGCGATGGTCTCCCATGTCGACCATTTTTCGACGATCCTCCTTTCTTCCGATAAAGAGGCCTTCATCCTTGAGCAAAATCTAATACAAACCTATTACCCGCGTTATAACATCCTCCTCATGGATGATTCCCATTACCCTTATATCGCCTTGAAGAAGGGCAAGGACCCCTATTTGAAAATCGCGAGGAATTCCAAGGATAGGGGATATTTCTATTTCGGTCCCTTCCCCGGAGGAAGCGAAGCTAAGGAAACATTACGCCTGCTCAATACGATCTATCCAACCCGTAAATGCCGCAATATCCCGAATAAACCGTGTCTTTATTATTCTTTAGGCACTTGTTTGGCCCCTTGTATCAATAAGATTAAGGAAGAGCAGCTTGAGGAATTATATAATGACATCAAATCCTTCCTTGGGGGTGATACCTCCAAAGAGAAGAACGCGATCAAGGAAAAGATGGAAAAAGCCGCGGAAGACCTCAACTTCGAGCTCGCGGAAGAATATAGGAAAACCCTCAAGGCCATCGATTATGTGACAAGTCGACAAAACGTCGAAACCCCGATGGGGAAAGAGGATTACGATATCGTCGCCTTCGCGGAAAGGGAAGGTTATCGTTCCTTGTGCGTTTTGACTTACCGTAAAGGGGTGTTGTTAGGGAAAAACGTGCACGTTGTCCCAAGCTTTGGCGATATTCCCGATCAGATCCTCGACTTGATGGAGCAATATTATTCTACCCATGAGGCTCCCCGCGTCTTGGTCTCGCGCCTTCCTTCCTTAACGGCTTTAAGCGAGGAAATCGAAGGGTTGAAAGAAGTGCTAATCCCCAAAGAAGGCAAATTCGTGGAGATGGTTAACCTTTCCGAGCTTAACGCCCGCAACGAACTCGATTCCCATTTCATGTCCGCGCGCCTTGATGACGATAAGCTGGCCCTTTTGGAGGAATTAGGTGATCTCCTCCATATCGATACCCCATACCGTATCGAACTTTTCGATAATTCCCATCTCCAAGGCTCCAATCCCGTCGCCGGGATGGTTTGCTATATCAATGGCGAGAAAGCCAAGAAGATGTACCGTAAATACCATTTAAAGGAAGAAGATGCCGGGGATGATTACCATTCGATGGTGGAAGTCGTCAATAGAAGATACAGAAGGCTTAAGGAAGAAAACGAGGAATTCCCTTCCCTTATCCTCACGGATGGAGGATTACCGCAGGTCCACGCGACTTTGGAGGCCCTCTCCAATCTTGAAATTACGATACCCGTGTATGGTTTATTCAAGAATGACCGTCATCAAACAAACGGATTGATCGATAAGGATGGGAATACCTATCCTTTGGAAAGGAATTCCAAACTCTTCTTTTTCCTTATGAGGATGCAAGACGAGGTCCATCGTTACGCGATCTCCTTCCATAAGCAAAGAAGAAGTGCCTCCTTAACCGCCTCGATCCTCGATGGCATCGAAGGACTTGGGGATAAACGCAAGGCCTTGTTAAGGGAGCATTACCTAACACTAGATTCCCTTCTTAACGCGACGGAAGAGGAATTAAATCAACTTTTGCCTAGCGAAGTCTCCGCTAGACTCTATGCAAAACTCCATGAAGAGGATTAAAAGCGCCTTTTCCCCTTGAGAAACGTCATCTTAAAGTCTAATATATCTCCGCTGCGCCCGTAGCTCAGTTGGACAGAGCAACAGCCTTCTAAGCTGTGGGTCTGGCGTTCGAGTCGCCACGGGCGCGCCACGTTATTAACAATCCTTGATGCAAGTCAGGGATTTTTTTATTTCGGCCAAATAAAAGCCTTATACCATATTTCTATTTTCGAATAACGCGCAACACCCTACCTTTTTTGTTAAAATAGTGTTTAGAGATAGAAAAACGAGGGAATACCCATGAAAACCAAATTGCTATATGTCGCTTTATTTCCGATAATCCTTTCTTCCTGCGGTGGAAGCTCCTCTGGAGAAGACGCCCCAACTTTTAAGGAAGAGGAGATTAACGTCTATTACCTTGATGGCAAGAGCGATACCAAAACCAAAATCCGTTATTATGGCTCAAGCCTTATCCCCTATATCTCGATAAAGGATTACAACCAATTGCTTTATCGCGGAAGGAAATACGATGCGGGCAGGGATAGATTCGACATTGAGGAAAAAGGCGGAATCTACAAAGTCACCGTCGCCGGGAATTATTCGGCTTCCTTCGATATCAAGGGAAACAAGATGGAATCCGATGATTTGTGGTGCTTTAAAAACACGAATCTAAATGGATTCGGCGATTTGTCCGCTGCTGGTTACGATGGCTTGCCCTTTACCAAGGTCGTCTCCGTCGAATTCGAAGGCAAAACCAAGAAAACCACGATCGATTTCTCCAAATACAACATGAGGATCTATGGAGGCGATAATGCCGTATATGTCCCCCTTAATTTCGCAACTGACCTTTTCTCTAACGAAAACATCCTCCAAGGAGCCTATAACGGCAAAGACCTCTTTGTCTTCTATATGACCGAGAACGAGGAACTCGAATCCTTCGGAAGCAAATATTTTGATTCGATGTATCAAAAGGAAATCAGCCAGGAATACGCGGATTACGTCTATAACGAGCTTTGCCTCGATTTCGATATCTTCCTAGGAAGGCCAGGAAGAAGCACCCTTGAGCTTTATTATGATCTAAGCAAAGGACTAGACGCCTCCTTAGAGGCTAGACCACTAGGGAAAACCATCAAGGAATACCTTAAATCCACCGACTTAGCCAAATACCTAACTGGCGCATCGCTTTTTGGATACCTCCATCAAGATGGCGGGCATAGCGGCTTTAACCCCTTGTCGGTAGGCTATTCCGATGAAAGTGGCGAATACCACACCCCAAAATGGCTAACGAAGAAACTAATCAGGGATGTCGATTCCCTTCTTGACGCGGTAAAAGACCAAAAATATGAGGAAATCGTCCATTACGATCAGCCCTTTTCGGAAAGTTTAACCTTAAGGAAGAATAGAAGCGAAGCCCTCAATAAACCTAACGCCGCTCTTCAAGGAAACGATACCTACACCAAAGACGGGGACCTCGCCTATATCCATATCGATGGCTTCATGGGCGAAATCGCTTTACGCAACGAATGGGACAAATACTATAAAGGGGAAAGGGACACGATCCCCTTTGGCGATAACATAGGAGGAGCGGTCGGCGCGATCTATAACGGGGTCAGCAAGGCTAGCCAAGATAATGAAATCAAGCACGTCGTCATCGATTTGGCCTCCAATACTGGCGGAAGTGCCGACGAAATGCTCTTCATGATCGCCCTTCTTACCGGCAGCGAGAAGTTCTATAACTACAACCGCATGAGCGATTATTATACCATCATCACCTATGATTTCGATTTGAATTTCGATCGGAAATTCGATGAGGAGGACGATGCTATGAAAGGCCTTCTTAAGGACAAGGATATCTCCGTCTTGACGACCAAGAACGGTTTCTCTTGCGGCGGCATCTCCCCGATCTACCTCCATGAGGAAGGCCTATTCACGATCGGCGAAGAATGCGGTGGCGGATCTTGCTCCATCTATTTGCAATATGATGGATATGGGAATTTCCTCCGTTCATCTTGCCCTTCCCAAGCGGTTACCAAAAATAAGGTTAGCGTCGATGTCGCTAGGAAAACCGTCTGCGACGCCCCTCTTTCATTCCCCGCGACCGAGAATTCCTCTCGCGATTATAGCGCCCTTTACAATAGCGCAAACCTAAGGACTCTCATCGAAGGCCATTACGCGAAATAAAGATATTGTTTCTTAATTTCTGTGGCACTTTTATGACATGGACAATGCTAATATCTAACTAGCTTAAGGAGATTAACAAAATGAAGAACGAATTACTCCAAGGATTAACAAAAGAACAAATCGAAAAAGCCAGGAATTGCAAGAACGCAGATGAATTGCTTTCCCTTGCCAAAGAGGAAGGCATCGAATTGACCGAAGAGCAGCTTACGGAGGTCAATGGTGGCGGCACATGCCAATCAACCCCTCATCCAACCTGCAGCGTTTGCCAATCAAAGGATGTCAAGGTCAAAAGGGAATCGACCGGCGTCCTCTTCGATTATCAGTTCTATTGCAAATGCAGGAATTGCGGTCACTTCTGGTATATTTTCTAATTCGCTGGCCTTTTGGCTTATTTAAAAAACTAAGAATAAGGAAATCCTTCAGGCAGGAATCCCACGCGGATTCCTGCCTTTTTAAACAATTATTTTTTCTGTGAACGTTTCCCCTTATAGGCATATAAGGGCTTGATGTGGTATCCTAATCCAAGAAACAATTTTGTTTGTTTAATTCCAAATCCAATTTGGAGGCCATATTTATGAATGAAGAAAACAAAAAGGAAGCCCTGATGGAAAACCCCTCGCAGGAATCCCCGAAAAAAGCGGTTAAGGAAAAAGAGGAAACCCCCTCCTTCGAATTATCCACGCGTGACCATAAGATGATCGATAAGGACATGCGTTATCGCGGTCCCCTTTCATATCGCGGCTTTAGGCTGATCGGCTGGGTCGCGATGGCCTTGATGTTCGTTTCGATGATGCTTGGCCTCGTTTTAAGCGTCAAGAGCCATATGGCTGATGCAAACCAAGCCCAACTCGAAGGCTTATCGATGGCCTCAACCGTCCTTTCCTATTTCTCCGCGCTTCCTCTTCCTTTGTTCCTAATCGCGAATTTCGCGGTCATCCTCCAATCGAAGAACAATTACAAGAAGCTCATCATGACCTATTTGAAGATCACCCTCATCATCTATGTGGTCTTCATCATCGTCTATTACCATTACGTCGTCTTATTCATAATGAGGATAGACGAATGCTCATTTATCGAAGCTAGGAACCTATCGATCGAAATATTCACCGCCTTAGGGAAACAAAACGGCCTCGTCGTCAACGTCTTCGTCGACTTGCTTTGCTGCGTCTTGATCATGCTTTTCATCGATTATTCGGCTTCGTCTTGATTTGCATTTATACGAAGATGCGCGAAAGGCTTTATATCAAGAAAGGCGGCACCCCAGAAGGATATGCCTTATATCTTAAGACCAACCGCAATTCCTTCAGGTTCTCCCTTTATATGGCGATCTTCTTCTTCGTCATCGCAATCCTTGATTTCTTCATTGTCTTTACCCCAATCATAATCGCGACAAACAATGGGGAGAACGCGGAGTTCGCCATGAAATTGTTGGACGTCTTTGAAGGCTTCACCTTAGGCAAATCATTCTGTTTGATCCTCGTCGTCCCCCTTATCATGCTCTTCTCCTATTCGAAGCAGCATGAGAACAAGCAGCTCGATAAATTGCTTCCGATCGTCGGCATCGGCTTGGTCGTGATTTCGATCGTGGAGACGCTTTTCTTCGGTTTGTTGTTCTAGCCTTGTTCTAAAAAACCCTTTGTTCTATGTAGGGTTAAAAGTAAGAGATCTAAAAGACAGGAACTCGCTTTCTTGTCTTTTTAAAAACTGTATAGATTTGGCCATATCTATACAGTGTATAAATCAATTTTGAGGCGCAATCTTATTGTTTTTTCCTTTTAGAAATTAAGGAATAGAGGAAACCTGCGATGAATAACGCCGCGGTGCCAATCGTGAATATAAGAAGGAAGTAATTGATTTCTTCTTCCCATCTCATGATGAGGATCGGGACATCGAAAAGGATGACGAGGGCCACGCTGAGTAAGGAGAACAAATCGTTATGTGAAGCGAAAAGAAGCATAAGGAGATATACGAAGGTGATGACCAAGATAAACGAAGCCATCCCTTCAAGAAGGTGGAAGGCGACATGGAGCTCGATCGCGGAACGATACATCACGGGGATCGCCATTGAGAAAACGACGAGGTAAATAAGGGAAAGCCAAGACAAAACCTTATTCTGGCTTTTCTCCAAATTGAGGATAGTCTGCAAGACTAACCCGATGATCAATATGCCATAGGAGATGAATTGGACGACCGGGATCGTGTATTCGGTATGGACCATCCCGGAAAGGAGGATAATTCCACTCGCGAATATAAGATGATGGACGGGCTGATCGTTTTCCTTCAAAGAGAAAATGCCCTTCAAGGCTGGACGGCAGAATACCAATAGATAAACAAGGAAGGCCGTAAGGGAGAGGAAAGTCAAGCCGTAGACATAACCATCGAATATCGTCCCAAAGGGATTGAATCCGTTAACAAGAGAGAGAACTACCGAAATAACCCTCTCGGTGAAGAGGATCAAAAAATAGAGGATGAATGATAGGTTGATCAAATAATCGAGGATCTGACGTTTTCTTTCCATTGCCTTGCCTTTCGTTCCTTTTGATTATACTCCAAAACAAGCCGATAGAAGGACGATAAAAAAGTGCCCAGCGAAGGGCACTTTTAGAGTCTTGTTTGAATTCGATTAGGCGAGTTCAGCGAAGTACTTGATGGTACGGACCATCTGAGAGGTGTAGGAGTTCTCGTTGTCATACCAAGCGACGACTTGGACCTGGAAGAGGCCGTCTTCAATCTTGGTGACCATGGTCTGGGTGGCATCGAAGAGGGAGCCATAACGCATACCGATGACGTCGCTGGAGACGAGCTGATCTTCGGAATAGCCGAAGGACTCAGAGGCCTGGGCCTTCATAGCGGCATTGATGGCTTCTGGGGTGACGTCGTTGCCTTTGACAACCGCGACGAGGATCGTGGTGGAACCAGTTGGAACTGGGACACGCTGAGCGGAACCGATGAGTTTGCCGTTGAGCTCAGGGATGACTAGACCGATGGCTTTGGCGGCACCGGTGCTATTTGGAACGATGTTCGCGGCGCCAGCGCGGGCACGGCGGAGATCGCCTTTGCGATGTGGGCCATCGAGGATCATCTGGTCGCCGGTGTAGGCGTGGACGGTGGTCATGATGCCGGACTGGATTGGGAAGGCATCGTTAAGGGCTTTGGCCATCGGGGCGAGGCAGTTGGTGGTGCAGCTAGCCGCGGAGATGACTTGGTCATCCTTATCGAGGGTCTTCTCGTTGACGGAGAAGACGATAGTCTTGAGGTCTTTTCCGGCAGGAGCGGAGATAACGACCTTCTTGGCACCAGCGCGGACGTGGGCCATGGCTTTTTCCTTGGAGGTATAGAAACCGGTGCATTCGAGGACGACATCGACGCCTAATTTACCCCATGGGAGATCTTCGGCCTTTGGCATCGCGTAGATGGTGATTTCCTTGCCATCGACGGTGATGGAGCCTGGGACGAGGACGGTCTTGCCATCTTCGGCAAGTTCTGGTTCCTTGGAGGAAACGGTGTGGAGATTCTCGCCGATGACTCCGCAATAACCACCTTGGGCGGTATCGTACTTCAAGAGGTTCGCGAGCATCTTCGGGCTGGTGAGGTCGTTGATAGCGACGATTTCATAACCCTTGGCGCCGAACATTTGGCGGAAGGCGAGGCGGCCGATGCGACCGAATCCGTTAATTGCAACTCTGACTGACATTTATTTTATGTCCTCCTTAATTTTCAAGTGCGGCATAATTATAGGCTAATCCCTTTATTAAAATAAAGCGATTTAATTGATTTTCGTTCGCTTTTTTCCAAAAGAAAAGGGAAAGAGAAACCTCCTCCCCGAAATATGCGAAAACGATAGGCGATTGATAAGGCGGCGATGACGTCCTCGTCCATCACTAGGGAGTAACTTATCTCATCCCCTTCGCCTTCTTTTTCCTCAAAGGCCATAAGTTCGTTATCCTTCAAACCTTCAAGGGGAAAATTGGGATGGAGGAGAAGGTAGTTCCCTCCATGGAGAGCGATCCTCGCGACGAGGATGAATTCCATGTTCTTCCCGTTTTCATCTTGCAAAACGATCGTGTTCTCAATGACCTCTTCGGCCTCGTTTTTCTTTTCTTCTTCCATATTCGGCTATGTCTCCTGCCCTTAATTTTACCTTAATCCCGGGTTTATGGGAAACTTGAAGAAAGGAGGCTGGAAGAGTAGATTTTTATTTATGAGCAAAAAAGAATTCGAACGAATAGTCGCCTCAATCGACGAACGCCTTGATAAAGATGATATAAAAGGAGCCTATGATACGGCTTACGCGAACCGTAACGACCTCTTCGATTACGATGCCCCCTATACGATAACTCTCCTCGTCCAACTCGCGATTGAGCAGGTGGATTTCGATTTGGCGGAAAAGACCTTAGAGGAACTTGAGAATTTCCCCTATGTGAATCAGCAGACCGAAGAGACCCTCCGCGATATGAAAAAGCATATCAAGGACGAGATGAAATCCTTCTATTCCAGGAACAGGGTCAAAGGGTATCTGCCCTATTCCGAATCCCTTTCGGACGAACTGATTTCCTCCTATCTCCAAGACAAGGATTTCTGCAATTCCCCATACGCGATTCCTTTCGCGGTTTCCCTAGTCGAAGATATTAAAAGAGACGGCAAAACCAAGACGGGCGGACTCATCCTCCTCATTGAGAGAAAGTATGATAAAGAGGTCTATCTCAAGAAAAATGGCATAATATATAAGATAGTGCCTAAGAATACGAAAATGCCCTTTGTCCGATGTCTTCTCCCTTGCTAAACGCGAATCCTTGGAGAAAGCGATCCTCCAAGTTTCCGCTCTTTGCTTAAGGCAGGAATTCGCCTTTTCTAACGAGGAGGAGGAAGAGCTTTTCAAGAGGGTTTACGAGCTCGTCTTCGATGAATGCTATTCCCCAAAAGGGGGCATCCACAAGTCCTAAAGGACTAACCCAAAACCTTCGATTCAAGGCCTTCATTTGGCCTTTTTCTATTGAAAAGACAAAAATAGTTGTTGCAGGGCTATCTAAAGATAGTTTAGACTATTCCACGCTGAAGACGGAGGGGTTACCTCCCTCCAGTCAAAACCATTCAATTTAGAGGTAGTAGAACAAATGAAAACTGAAGTGAAACGTCTGGAGGACTGCAAGGTCGTCCTCAAGGTCGAAGTCGATTCCGACATCTGGAGTGAGGCCCAAAAACGCGCCTTCTCCAAACTCGCGAAGAACATCTCGATCAAGGGCTTCCGCAAAGGCCACGTCCCCGAAAGCATGGCCAGGAAATACATCTCCGACTCCCAAGTCGTCCAACAGGCCCTCGAAGACGTCGCCAATCCGGTCTATGCCCAGGCTCTCCAACAAGAACGCATCTCCCCGTTCACCCGTCCTGATGTCGATGTTGAAAGCCTCACCGATAAGACCCTTACCCTTGTCTATAAATTCACGGAATCCCCACGCGTCAAATTAGGCGCCTATACGGGATTAACCGCCGAAAAGCCAGGGGCCTCCGTCAATGAAGAGGAAATCGAAAAGGATATCCAAAACCGCCTCGAGCAGGCCGCGGACCTCGTCTCCGTCGAACGCGCCGCCAAACTTGGCGATACCGTCATCCTCGATTTCAAAGGCTTTGTCGACGATAAGGAATTCGAAGGCGGCTCTGCCGATAATTACGAATTGCTCCTTGGTTCCAATTCCTTCGTCCCAGGCTTCGAAGATGCCCTCGTCGGGGTTAAGCCAGGCGAAGAAAAAGACGTCAACATCGTCTTCCCAGAGCAATATGTCGCTTCTCTTGCAGGCAAACCAGCGACCTTCAAATGCACTCTCCACGAAGTCAAGGAGAAGAGGGTTCCCTCCCTTTCCGATGAAGCGGTCCTCGACCTCAATATCGCCGACGTCAAAACCGTCGACGAACTCAAGGAATTCGTCAAGAAAGACCTCCTCCAGAGGAAAGTCAACGCGATTGAGCAGACCTACCTCAACGCGATCATCGACCAAATCGTCGATAACGCGGAGATCACCATCCCCTCGATGGTCGTCGAGAAAGAAGGCGCTGCCGCTCTTGATAAATTACGCCATCAGATTGAAGATAACGGCCTTACCTTCCAGCAATACCTCGAGATCACCGGTTCCACCGAAGCCGAGCAACTCGAGAATCAAAAGAAGGAAGCCGAGAGGAACCTCCGCCATTATTTCGTCATCGAGACCCTCATGGCCAAAGAGAAGATCGAGGCCACTCAAGAGGAAATCGACCTCGAACTCGCGAGGATCGGCGACCAATACCATATGGACGTCGAGGCCGTCAGGAAGGCTCTTGGCGATAACCTCGAATCCATCCGTTCCCAGATCCGCAACAACAAACTAACCAGATTCCTCCTCGAGAAGAACCCCGCGAAAGCCGCCCCCAAGGCGGAAAAGCCCGCGGCCAAGAAGGCTCCAGCAAAGAAACCAGAAGCCCCAAAGGAAGAGGCCAAAGAGGAGAAAAAGGAAGCTAAACCAGCCGCGAAGAAACCCGCGGCCAAGAAGGCTCCCGCCAAAAAAGCCGCTGAATAATCCGGCTTAAGCATTTCAATCATAAGGAGGTCGTAGCATTGTCCCGTGCCGATTTTGGCACTTAAGGCTTGACAGTGCCAGCGACCTCTTTATAATTTGTCTAGCACTCAACATTCTAGAGTGCCAAATATCGGTAACAACCCCTATATATAAATAATAAGGAAAGGAGAAGTCCATGACCCCTGCCGAAAGCACCACCATCGCCCTCCCATTATTGGTGACAAGAGCCCTTGTCGTCTTCCCCAATATGTCCGAAGAGATCGAAGTCGCCCGTCCTTTCTCGGTCGTCTCGGTCGAAAAGGCCAAGAAGGAAACCAATAACCTCATCTTCATAGTCACCCAGCGCGACGCCAAAGTGGATAACCCCAACAAAGACGATATCTACGCTATCGGCACGATGTGCCGCATCGTCTCTTACGCCCCGATGGGCGAAAAGATCCGCATCAGGGTCGTCGGTAGCAAACGCGCCCGCCTTTTCGATGTCTCCATGAACGAAAACGGCTGCTACGCGACCGGCGAACTCCTCGAATCGACCCGCGGAGGCAAAGAGGAGGAGATGAAGCTCTCCAAATCGCTTGTCGACGTCATTACGGGGACCCCGGGCTTCAATACCTCCCTTCCCCATTCGGTCATCCAAACTCTCCGCAACGGCACCTCTAGCGATGACCTCCCCGATGCGATCGCCTCCTATTTTGGCCTAACCATCGAACAAAAGCAGAAGATCTTGGAGGAGACTAACCTCAATAACCGCCTCTCCTTGCTTTTAGGTTTCATCAATGACCTCAAGGGCATGAGCGAGGTCGAGAATAACCTCAACGAAAAAGTCAGGGAATCTAGCGAAAAGGCCCAGAAGGAATATTATCTTCGCGAAAAGATGAAGGCCATCAAGGAGGAATTAGGAGAGGATACCGATTCCTCCTCTTCCCCCGAAAACATCAGGGAGAAATTAACGAAGAACCCCTATCCCGAGAATATCAAAAAGCGCGTCGAGAAGGAGCTCAAGCGTTATGAATTGATGCCGGAATCCTCCCTTGAATCCTCCCTCATCATGAATTACATCGAGACCCTTATGGGGGTCCCTTGGTTTGAGAAAACCGAGGATAACGAATCCCTCGATAACGTGAGGAAGGTCCTAGACGAAGACCATTATGGCTTGGAGAAAGTCAAGAAGCGCATCATCGAATATCTTGCCGTCAAGAAGATGACGGGCAACCTCAAAGCCCCAATACTTTGCTTCTATGGCCCCCCAGGATGCGGCAAAACCTCGCTCGCAAGGTCGATCGCGAGGGCTCTTGGCCGTAAATTCTTCAAGGCTTCCTTAGGAGGCATCTCCGATGAAGCGGAGATTAGGGGACACCGCCGCACCTACGTCGGCTCTTTGCCAGGACGCATCATCCACGGCATGAGCAAGGCCGGCACCGTGAATCCCGTCTTCCTCCTCGACGAAATTGATAAGGTCGGCGGATCCAATTATCGCGGCGACCCTTCTAGCGCCCTCCTCGAAGTCCTTGACCCCGAGCAGAATTTCGCCTTCAACGACAATTACCTCGAAGAGCCCTATGACTTAAGCAACGTCTTGTTCATCTGCACCGCGAACGATATCTCCGCGGTCCCAGGACCCCTTCGCGACCGTCTTGAATTAATCGAGGTCCCTTCCTATACGGAAATTGAGAAGATCAAGATCGCGACGGGCTTCCTTATCAATAAGCAGACGAAGGCCAATGGCTTGAAGGAAGGCGATATCCTCTTTGAGGATGATTCCCTCCCCGAAATCATCGAGCATTACACGATGGAAGCGGGCGTCCGTCAACTCGAAAGGACGATTGCCTCGATTTGCCGTAAGGCGGTCGTCGAACTTCTTTCCAACGAATCCCTGCCCCGTCCAATTAAAGTCGACGCGAAGAAGGCAATCGAATACCTCGGCGTCGAACTATTCGAGGGCACGAAGAAAGAGAAGGAGAACCAAATCGGCGTCGTCACGGGCCTCGCCTATACCGATTTCGGCGGCGATATCCTCCCGATTGAGGTCACCTATTTCCCTGGAAAGGGCGGACTTGTCCTAACGGGAAGACTAGGCGACGTCATGAAGGAAAGCGCCTCGATCGCCCTCGATTTCGTCAGGGCCAATTCCAAGAAATACGATATCGATGACGCGATCTTCCAATCTAACGACATCCATATCCATATCCCTGAAGGCGCGGTCCCAAAAGATGGGCCATCCGCCGGCGTTGCCCTTACGGTCGCCCTTATCTCTTGCCTCTCCAACGTCCCGGTATCTAGCGATATCGCGATGACCGGGGAAGTCACCCTTCGCGGCAAAGCCCTCCCAATCGGCGGGCTTCGCGAGAAATCGCTCGCGGCCATGAGAAGCGGCATCAAGGCCATCATGGTCCCTTACGATAATCGCAAAGACGTCGAAGAGCTCCCGGAGGAAGTGAAGAAAGGCCTCACCATCAAATACATGAAATGCGTTGATGACGCGGTCGAATTCGCCTTCGTAAGGGGGTAAAGATGAAAGACGTCAATTTCCGCAAGGTGAGGTTTGTCACCTCCGCGGATAGTTTCACCCGCCACTTGGAAAAAGAACTGCCGATCATCCTGATGGTCGGCCGTTCCAACGTCGGCAAAAGCACGCTTATCAATGGCTTAATCGGCCAAAACCTCGCTTTTTCCTCCAAGAAGGCCGGGAAGACCAAATTGCTCAATTATTTCCTCATCGACGATACCTTCTATCTTCTTGATTCGCCAGGATATGGCTCGACCTCCTATGCGACGATGTCGACGATCCATTTCTCAAAGATGATGGAGGAAGGGCTGAAGCGACCTGACCTTAAGGCCATCTGCCTCCTGCTTGATTTCCGTAGGGATCCTGGCGAAGACGATAAGGCCTTCTTCCAATATCTCCGCGCTTCGGGCAAACCGATCATCGCGATCCTCACCAAGACCGATAGGATGAACCAATCCGAAAAGGCCAAGGCGAGGAAAATCGCCAAGGATAACGGCTTCGATCTCTATATCGAGAGCGAGTTAAGCGGGAAAACCAACGACAAAATCCGCAAAGCGATCCTTAGTTACGTCTAAGGGTCGCTTTTTTTCTCGCCTATAAAATAGGGGGTTATCAAAAAAGGCTTTTGCATGCATAATATCCGCGGTCTTGATGATCTAGGAGGGAGAATCACCCTTCTTGCGTAAGATAGAGAGCTAGGGACGGTGGAAGCCTAGCAAGCAAGAAGAAGGGATTCGAGTCGCTTAGGGAAAGGCCAAAAATCAATGAAGGGCCCCAAACAATCGGGGAATTCAGGTGGTACCGCGTCTTCTTGGGCGTCCTGAAGGAAGTTTCAGGAGGCCTTTTTATTTAAAAAGGAAAACCTATATGTTAGATAAGCATTATGACCATAATCTCGTGGAAAAGGGAAAATACGAGAATTGGAAGAACAAGGGCTATTTCCTCGCGGGCGATAAATCCAAGGACCCGTTTTGCATCGTTATCCCCCCACCTAACGTCACGGGCAAACTCCATCTTGGCCACGTCATGGATACGGTCACCCAGGATATCATCGCTAGATACAAGAGGATGAAGGGCTATGATGTCCTTTATGTCCCTGGTATGGACCATGCGGGTATCGCAACCCAAGCCAAAGTCGAGGCAAGACTAAGGAAAGAAGGCATTTCCCGTTATGATTTAGGAAGGGAGAAATTCCTCGAGAAAGCCTGGGAATGGAAGAAGGAATACGCGGATTTCATCCATACGCAGTGGGCCAAAGTGGGCATTTCCGTCGATTATAGCAGGGAAAGGTTCACCCTTGACGAAGGATTAAGCGAGGCCGTCAAGAAGGTTTTCGTGACCCTATATAACGAAGGCCTTATCTATCAAGGCGAGAAGATCATCAACTGGGACCCCGAACTTCGCACAGCTTTATCTAACGTCGAAGTCATCCATAGCGATGACCCCGGCGAATTCTATTATTTCAAATATCGCGTGGAGGGTTCTGATAAGGTCCTTATCGTCGCGACCACCCGTCCGGAGACGATGTTTGGCGATACGGCGATCTTCGTTAACCCCAAAGACAAGCGTTATTCCGATTTGATCGGGAAGAAAGCGATTAACCCCGCTAACGGGGAACCTCTTCCGATCATGGCGGATGAATACGTCGATATCGATTTCGGCACGGGCGCGATGAAATGCACACCCGCCCATGACCCAAATGACTTCCTTTTGGGCAAGAAATATAACTTCCCCTTCATCAAATGCCTCGATGAATGCGCGAAGATGAATGAGAAGGCCGGGAAATATCAAGGCATGGATAGATACGAATGCCGCAAAGCCTTGGTCAAGGATATCGAGGAAGCGGGAAATCTCGATCATATCGAGCATATTATCCATTCCGTTGGCCATTCCGAAAGAAGCAACGCGGTCGTTGAGCCGATGTTATCCAAACAATGGTTCGTCAAGATGAAGCCCCTTGCGGAACGCGTTTTGAAGCAACAAAAGAGCAAGGACAAGGTCGAATTCTTCCCCGCCCGTTTTGAGAAGGTCCTCCTAAGGTGGATGAATAACGTCGAGGATTGGTGCGTCTCCCGTCAGCTTTGGTGGGGACACCGCATCCCTGCTTATTACAATAAGGAAACGGGAGAGGTGCTGGTCTCTGAAAAAGCACCCGACATGAATCTATATACCCAAGACGAGGATGTCCTCGATACCTGGTTTTCTAGCGCCCTTTGGCCTTTCTCGACCCTAGGCTGGCCCAATACCGAAGCCCCCGACTTCAAGAGGTATTATCCGACGGACTGTTTGGTCACGGGCTATGACATCATCTTCTTCTGGGTCTCCCGCATGATCTTCCAAGGCGAGCATTTCACCGATAAGGCCCCCTTCAAGAAGGTTCTTATCCATGGCCTTATCCGCGATGAGCAGGGCCGCAAGATGAGCAAGACCCTAGGAAACGGCATCGATCCGATCGACGTCATCGAGAAATACGGCGTCGATGCCCTTCGCTATTTCATCACCACGAATAGCACCCCGGGGCTAGACATGCGTTATAGCGACGAGAAGCTTGCCTCTAGCGAAGCCTATCTTAATAAGATTTGGAACGCGACCCGTTACGTTGAAAGCGTCCTTGGGGAAGACTTCAAGGAGGAAAAACTCGATTACAAGGATCTCGATACCCTCGAAAGATTTATCCTCTCGCGTCTAGAATCCACGATCAAGAAGGTCGAATCCAAGATGGAATCCTATCAATTCGCCTCCGCTAGCGAATACCTCTATGATTTCGTCTACGATGATTTCTGCTCTTTCTACCTCGAGATGTCCAAGGTCTCCCTTAATGATGAGAAGAAGGCGAGCAAAGTCAAAAACGTCCTTTATAAGGTCATCAAGGAAATCATCCTTCTCCTTTATCCATATACCCCATTCGTCTGTGAGGAGCTCTATCTTTCCCTTCCTTTCCATAAGGATTCGATCATGGAGGAAACATATCCGCAATATATCGCTTCCTTCCATTCACCGAAAGCGGAGAAAGAAGGCATGCTCCTAGCCAAGATGATCAAGGATGTCCGCGCCTATAAGGCCAGCAAGAAGATGGCTCCTAACGCGCCTTTGACCTTGACCTTATCCCCAAAAGCCCCATTCAAGGGCATCGAGGATTACCTCACTCGTTTCCTTTTCGCTAAGGAAATAAAGGTTCTTCCTGAAGGCAAGGGCGATAGCCTCGTCTATAACGGGCTGACCCTCTTCCTTGAGCTTGATATCGATAAGGATGAATTACTTGCTTCTTTGAATAAGGAGAAGGAGGCGATCCTCTTCGAGATCAATAGAAGCGAGAAGATGCTTTCTAACCCCGGCTTCTTAGCAAAGGCCCCGAAGGAGAAGGTCGCGATCGAGCAAGAGAAGTTAGAGGAGAATAAAGCCAAACTCGCTGAAATCGAATCCCGCTTATCCAAAATCTAAAAACATCCGATAGGCTCTAAGGATTTTAACCCTTAGGGCCTTTTTATTTTGCTTTAAGAAAAAAATTTTTTAAAAAGTTTTCATTTTTTTTGAGCCAATTTTCGAAAAAAACCACTATTAGTTAGTAGAGGGAAAATTCTAGGAGCCTTGTCTTAGCAATAGTTCCTCACCCTTCTTTCCACCCTAGCATTTTCCCTCTATCAAATAAATTAAAAGGAGGTTTTGCTTATGAGTAAAATACCATTATCGGATTCCGAACTATCTTCAATAAGAACGGGGGAAGCGATCACCTTAGCGACCGTGATGGTCGTCTTCACCGTCGTCATCTTGACGGTCGTCGCCTATCGCCTTTTCGTTTCTAAGGGAGGTAAGGTAACTTTGCCTAGCGGCTATAAATTCGAGTGGTCCGCGAAGTAAAATATATACTTATTCCCACATTTCAATATAAGGAGCAAACAAATGAAAATAAATCGCTATATATTTACTTAGATATAAAAAACGACCTAGTTTTCTAGGCCGTTATCAATCCGCGAAATCAAGGTCTTCCACCACGTAGAAGGTGAACTCAGGATAGATTTCCTTCATCTTGTTCCTAATCCCCTCAATGGCCTTTTTCGAATCCTTATCCGCGAAATCGAAGATGAGGTCGAAGGAGCAGAATTTCTCTTCTTCCCTAACGTAGAAGCCATGGATTTGGAGGACGGATGGATAATCCTTCAAGACCTTAAGAAGGCTATCCTTAATCTCTTTTCCTAAAGGCGAGGAATCGTTGCTCGCATAGACCCCGAGGGTCAAGATAATGCCTGTCTTGAGGTAGATATCCCCGGTGATCCTTCTGGTTAAGTCATGGATTTGCTTCGCGTTGAAGCTATCATCGACTTCGATATGGGCACTGCCGATGGAGCGGTTAGGCCCATAATTATGGAGGATAAGGTCATAGACACCTTTGACTTCAGGGTAGGAGGCAATCGCCTTACGGAGAGCTTGAGTTTCTTCTTTGCTGACTCTTTCCCCGATGATAAGGGAGTAGGAGCGGATAAGCATTTTGATGCCGGCCCTAAGGATGAACAAACCGATGAGGGCGCCTAGATAGTTTTCGATCGCGAAATGGGTGAAGAAGCTCACCAACGCGGCAACCAAAGTCGAGAAAGAAAGGATCGCATCGAATAAAGCGTCGATTCCGGAATCCTTCAATGCCTCGGAATTCCATTTTTTCCCGTTATGACGGAAATATAGGCCGAGAGCGACTTTGGTCAAGACGGCGACCCCAACGATGATGAGCATCCAAACGTCATATGCCGGGGGATTGGAGCAAGTTGGGTCAGCGATTATTCCTCTGACCGCTTCATAAACGGCGAGGCCGCCAGCGAAAGTGACGATGATACCAACCGCCATCGAGGCGAGGTATTCGCTTCTACCGTGTCCATAAGGATGGTTTTTATCGGGCTTTTTCCCGGCGATCTTAGTTCCGATCATTGTGATAATCGAGGATAAGGCGTCGGTTAAGTTATTGACGGCATCGAGGATAATCGCGATGGATCCCGCGATTAAGCCGACGGTAGCCTTGAAGCCAACGAGGGCAACGTTTCCAAGAATCCCGATTATCGAGGTTTTTATAATCGCTTTTTCGCGCTTAACTAAATCATATTGTTCCATATGAATAACTATAAAGCTTTTCCTAAGCTATGGTTAAATTTTTGCTGGCAAAAGCAATTTCAAACCCACTTTTTTTCGCGCCCGCCCGCGAGTAAAATAGCAAAGACGAAATTCGTCTTTCGTCTCTTTTTGAGTATGAAGCAATCCTTATCCCTCAAAATTACCTTCATCTCGGTCATTTCCATCCTCGTTGCGATGACAAGTGGCCTTATTTCGACGTATCTCGTCAACAATTCCTTGGCGGACTATAACGCGAACAACCGCATGCTAATCGCCGCCAATAACAATTCCGAGGACTTCGAGAATTCCCTCCTTGTCGCAGAAACGGTCGTCAATTCCGGCAAGCAAATCGCTGAAAGCGCCCTTAGCGTCGATGTCCTAGGGGACGATGCTAGGCTTGAAAACGGCCTAATCAATATCGATTCTGCCTTTGGAGCAGTGGCTAAGCCCGTTAATTTTCTCTGTACCTATTGGCTTGTCCTCGAGCCTTCTTTATGCGGGGTTACCCAAGGCGAAGGAATCGATGGTAAGGGCATTTTCAAAGTCCGCCCAATAGACGGAAACAACTTCGCCCCCTTCCCAGTCACCAACATCCTCAACTTCACCGAGGAAGATAAGGAAAACGTCATCTGGTGGTATACGGTCAAGGATTCCTCCAAACCGATTTGGCTTGAGCCTTATTACAACGCGAACATCGACCAAAACCTCGTTACCTACGCGGTTCCGATTTATGAAAACGAGACATTCCTTGGGGTAATCGGAGTCGATTTGCAATGGAATGAAATCCTCACTTACGCGACTAACATTGAAGGGGATTTCGCTACCGCGGCCTCCGCTTTCCTCGTTGGGCAAAACGACCAGATCCTCTATCATGAAGATAACAAAGGCTTCGATGAAAACGGCCATTTCGTCGGGACTTCGGTCACGGTTGAATCGATCGTTGGCCAAAAAAGCGTCGCGCTTCATGACAATAAAATCCATAACTACCCATATAAGGGCAATTCCCTAACCGCCCTCGTCATCACCCTCCGTAACGGCATGGATTATGGGATATCCGCCAAGACGAACGTCGTCTTTGAATCGAGTTTCCTCCTTACTGTCATCCCTTTTATCGTCTATCTTTCCGTCACGGCCTTGTTAGCCTTGGCCCTTTTCTTCACCGTTAGGTATTTCTTTAAGCCAATCAAAGACCTAAATGAAGCGGTCGGCACGATTCGCGATGGCGACTTGGAAGTAAAGATAAAACCAGGAAGAGACGATGAAATCGGCGAGCTTACCGAATCTTTCGTCGCGATGGTCACCGCCTTGAAGGCCGAAAGGGCCGCCATGAGCGTCCTTGCCTTCCAAGATGGCCTAACCGGAGTCAAAAACAAGACGGCCTATGAGGAGAAAGTCGATTCCATTAATAAGGCTATCGCGGAAAGAAAGGCCGAATTCGCCGTCATCATGTGCGATGTCGATAACCTTAAAGGCGTTAACGACACCTTGGGCCATACCTCAGGAGACGAGGCGATCCGCTTTGCCTGCCTATCGCTTTGCCGCGCCTTCGTCCATTCCCCCGTTTACCGCGTTGGCGGCGATGAATTCGTCGCAATCGCAGAAGGAGAGGATTACATAAATAGGAAGGAACTCTTCAAATCCATCGTCGGGAAGCGGATTAACGGCAAGGATTATTCCTATTCTTTGGGCATGGCTTCCTTCCATCAAGACGAAGACAAATCCTTCGAGGAGGTCTTCGCTAGGGCGGATAAGAAGATGTATGCCAATAAAGCCATGAACAAAAAGGGCAAAACCCATAAAGCCAAGAATGCAAAGGAAGGGAAGGATTAAGGGGATGAAACGTGTTATCTCCTTATCCTTTTTCCTTTTCGCCCTTTCCTCCTGTTCCTTTCATCTAGATGAATTCAAGGAGCTCCCATATGAAAAAGGGGTTGATGAATTCTCTTCCTATAAGGCGGATATAGAGGAAAGGGAGGTCGTTTATCCCGAAACCTTCGCGATTTCGACAGTTGCTAAGGAAGGCATCGAAGAAGAACGAAAACCCTTCTTCGGGAACATCATCTATAAGGAAATAAAGAGGGAAAGAAGCGGTTACGCCGTCTTCGATCTAATGAAAGGCTATTACGCGATAACCCAAAAAGAGGAAACGATCGAAGGGAGGAAAGAGGAATATTCCTCCTATGCCTATATTGAGGATAAAACCATCTTTTCCTATTACTACCAATTGGTGAAAGAGGATAAGGAAAGCGCGGCGATTGAGGAAACCGACCTCCAAAAGAAGGAATTCCCCGACCAAAAAAGCGCGAAGGAATATTTTAAGGAAAAGTTCTTCCCGCTTGCTAAGGAATATTTCTTCGAGTCGACTTTCGAAATAAGCGAGGTCATGTTCAAGATCCCCTCTTTATATTCGAAGCAACGCGAAAAACTCGAGGAAATCCATTATTATATCCGTCCCGAAATCGAGAAAACCGATATGAAGGTCGAATATTATAAATACGTAAACGAGGAAAAAAGCCTGCCTCCCGATTCCTATGTCGGGGTATGGAAGGACTATATCCCTTCATTATATAGAAGGATAATCCGTCATTATGGTGGCAAGGACGTCCTAATCGAATTCGAAGAATGGAATGTTGAGTTAAACGTCAATATCGTTTATCCTTCGATTAGGGAAAACTCGACTTCATCACTTTAGGGAGAATTTATGGACATTGTTTGGAAGACCCTAGAAATCATCAATTACGTCGCGATCGGCATCTCCGCGATCACTTTCCTTTTCCAGCTCGTCATGATCCTTTTCTTCTTCCTCCCCGAGAAGCATTTCAAGGATAGCGAGGATTATGGAAGGGTCGCGATCATCATCTGCGCGAGAAACGAAAAAGACGTCATCGAGGATACGGTCAAAGACCTCCTTGATAACCAAAATTACCCCAAGGACAAATTCGATGTCTACGTCGTCGCGGACAATTGCACCGATAACACCGCGGAAATCGCTGAAAAAGCCGGGGCCAAGGTCATCCCCCATTTCGATTCCGACCCCGCCCATCATCGCGCGGCCTACGCCATCCAATATGGCTTAGAGAAGATCATCGAAAGCGGCGAAGTCTACGATTTCTTCATCAAATTCGACGCGGATAACCACGGGAACCCCGATTATATCCGTCAGATGAATAACGCCTATAGAAGCGGGGTCCAAATCGCACGTCCCTTCGAAGCGAGCACCAACGCGACCCAGAATACCTGGACCTCGGTCTCCGCGGCCTATTATATCCGCGATTCCCGCATCGCCTCCAATTTCCGCGAAAACCTCCATCTCGACTCGATGCTTACCGGAGCGGGCATGATGGTTTCCTATGAGATCATCAAAAACATAAGAGGCTATTGGGACGCTTTATCCACTAGCGACGATTCCGAATTCACCATCAAGAGGCTATTAGAGAAGAAGCGCGTCCATTATGTCGCTGACGCTATCGTCTATGAGGATCAGCCTTCGACCATGAAGGATACCTGGAACCGCCTAGCCCGTATGGGACATGGCCTCCACGGCGTCTTCTGGAGGAAGGGTTGGCCCTTGCTTGGACATTTCTTCGTCTCCGGCAGATGGAGCAACGTCGATTTGTTCGTCCAGATGTTGATGATCCCCTTCACGATGGTCGCTTTCTTCTGGTTCGTGCCCTATTACGTCTTCTACGCCCTATGTCATTTCATCAATTGGCTCGGCGTCGAATGGATGAGTGGCTTCTCGGGGCTTGATGGGGTCTTGATGACCTCTAGCGTCTCCCAAACCGCCTTCATGAACCTCCTTGTCATGGCCGCGATCGTCATCGGTTCCTTCCTTGTTATCTTCACCCTTCAGACTTTCCTTGCGATTGCAATGAGCAAGAAGAAACTAGGCTTAAAGAACTACAAGGGCTACAAACGTTCGATCTTTCTCTCCTCAATCTTCATGGCTTTCTATGGCGTGGCCGTCTTCGTTGGGGTCTTAACCAAGCCTAAATGGAAACAGCTTAAACGTAACGTAGTCAAGAAATAAGCTTATAAGGAAAAGATTCCATAAGAAAAATCCTCCCGCGAAGGAGGATTTTTAAGTTAAGTGGAAGCTTATTAGGCTTTGTTGACGGAACCGAAGAGTTCCATCTTTTCCTTGACCTTGGCTTTGATGGCTTCATAGCCAGGCTTAAGGAGTTTGCGTGGATCATAACCCTTGGCGGCGTTGGCGGCGGTTGGATCGGCTTTGCCTTCGGCGCAGTATTTGATGGTCGCTTCGGCGAAGACGAGCTGGCAATCGGTGTTGACGTTGATCTTGGAGACGCCATTGACGATCGCGTCGCGGATTTGGTTGTCGGGGATGCCTGTTCCGCCATGGAGGACTAGTGGGATGTAATCGGTGGCTTCGTTGATCTTCTCGAGGACATCGATATGGAGCCCGGTCCAGCCTTCTGGATAGATACCATGGATATTGCCGATACCGGCGGCGAGGAAATCAACGCCGAGATCGACGATCTTGCGGCATTCTTCGGGATCGGCGACTTCGCCATCCGCGGTGATGCCATCTTCCGTTCCGCCAATCGCGCCGACTTCGGCTTCGACGGAAACGCCTTTTTCATGGGCGAGAGCGACGATTTCCTTGGTCTTGGCGACGTTTTCCTCAAATGGGAGAGAGGAACCGTCGAACATGACGGAGGTGAAACCGGCTTCGATGCAGGCTTTCGCGGCTTCGTAGTTGCCGTGGTCGAGGTGGAGAGCGACTGGAACGGTGATGCCGAGGCCCTTATCCATTTCTCTGACCATCGCGGCGACGACACGGTATCCGCCCATATATTTGGCAGCACCCATGGAAACGCCGATGATAACTGGTGAATTTAGCTCCTGAGCGGTGGTGAGGATGGCTTTGGTCCATTCGAGGTTGTTGGTGTTGAAATGGCCAATCGCGTAATGTCCCTTCTTCGCATCGCGAAGCATTTTGGTTGCATTTACTAACATGGAATTGAAATTCCTCCTTTTCTTCTAATGCTAATAAAAGTATAGACCCTTATTTAGGGTCTTTCAAAGATTTTGAGTAAGGAAAAAGAAGGAAATCTAATCTTTGTTTTCCCTATTTCTAACTTCCATCTGCATATCGATGCTAAGAAGCTCGAATTGGCTTTGGTAAAGTTCGTAATAATGGCCTTTTTTCGCCATCAATTCCTTATGTGTTCCCTTTTCCAGGATGGAACCATTCTCCATAAAGAGGATAAGCGAGGAATTGACGATCGTCGAAAGGCGGTGGGCGATCGTAATGGAGGTCCTGCCCTTAAGCAATTCGTCGATCGCCTTTTGCAAATAGGCCTCGGTGGAGGTATCGACGGAAGAAGTGGCTTCATCGAGGATAAGGATGGAAGGGTCGCGTAATAAGGCCCTAGCGAAGCAGATAAGCTGCTTTTGGCCTTGCGAAAGTGAGCCTCCCCCTTCCCCTAAATGGGTTTCATAACCTTCTGGCAAAGAGGCGATGAAATCATGAATCCCCACTTTCCTGCAGGCTTCCTCCATCTCTTCCTTCGTCGCGTTTTCCTTGCCGTAACGGAGGTTTTCCGCGATGGTCAGAGGGAATAGATGCGGGGTTTGCTGGACATAGCCGATTTGGGAACGAAGATAGGGGATGCCATATTCCCGATAAGGCTTGTTATCGACGAGGATTTCGCCTCCTGTTGGCTCATAGAACCTGCAAAGCAAATTCGCTAAAGTGGTCTTGCCGCTCCCGGTTTCCCCGACGATTGCGATATTCGTGCCCTGGGGGATCTTCAGATTGAAGGGGTGGATGACCTCGATGTTGTTATCGTAATGGAAGGAGACATCCTTGAATTCGACCTCTCCCTTAAAGGGGACGAAGTTCTCTTTCTTTGGGTGGAAGATATCCCCATATTTTTCGATGACTTCCGGTGAATCGACGATTTTGACCTCGGCATCGAAAAGCTGCGCGACCTTTTCCGCGCCCGCTTGGGCGGCCATGATCTCGGAGAAGGATTCGCTTAAACTCACAAGAGGCTGGAAGATCGCGGAGACGAAGGAGATGAACAAAACGGTGATGGCGGGGGTAATCACGAAGAATTCCGGCAAATCGTTCCTTAAGGATAGGAAGACGATTAACGCGGTTAATCCTGAAGCTATCAAATCAAGAAGAGGTGAGAAGAAGGCGTTGACCCTTAAGGCGCGGACCCTCTTCTTGCGGATATCCTCGATGATATCCCCTGCCTCCGCGGATGATTTCTCCTCAAGGGAAAGCGATTTGATGGTTTTGGCCCCGCTGATGGTCTCCGCGACGAAGCCGACATAATGGGAATGGGCGTTTCTCGCGATGCGGTGACGCAAAAGGATGGTCCTTTCAAAGAAGGGGATCATGATGGCCACTAAGGGCAAGGCTCCCAAAACGATGGAGGCGTAGACGAAATTGACAGAATACATCGAGATGAGGGAGAAGATCAAATTGCCTATCGCCCAGAAGAAGGAGGTGACGTCGCTAGAGAGGATGTCCCCGATCGTCGAGGTATCGCCCTGCATCCTCGCGATTAGCCAACCCGCGGAGTTCCTATCGAAATAGGAGAAGCTAAGTTCCTGCACCTTCCTAAATCCCGTCCTCCTCAAGGTGGAGACGACTTTCATCGCGAAGATCTGCGAGAAATAGAAATTGATGTAGATGAGGACGCATCTAACGAGGATTCCCCCGACCATGATCAAGAAGAAGAAGGGGAGGACATTCAAATCAAATTGGATTCCAAAAAGGAATTTGACGTGAATTAGGACATCGAGGAACTGCGCTTCCGAAGTTAGGGGAAGTTTGGAGGCCGTATCGATGGCCCCGGCAAAGAATAAAGGCAAAAGACTAGAGTCGATGAAGGCGATGAAAATAGAGGTGACGATGGCCTTGATTAGATGTTTGATATCGCCTTTAGCCAATGCCAAAAACCTAAACCAAATCTTTAGATTCAGCTTATCGGGCAAGGCTTCTTCCTGAAATCCGCTTTTACCGGCCATCTTCACTTCACCCCCTCTCCAAAGACACCTTGGATGGTGGCTATTTCCTTATATAACTTTGAGGAAACCAAAAGTTCCTCATGCGTACCGAGAGATTCAACCCTCCCCTTATCCAAAACCATGATTTTATCCGCGTCTTTTGCGGTATTGACACGGTGGGTGATGATAATCGTCATCTTCCTCCGCCCGCTTTCCGACAATCCTTTGCGAATCGCTAAATCGGTCTTCGAATCAACCGCGGAAAGGGAATCGTCAAGAAGGAGGATGTCGCGTTTTGTGGCTAGGGCCCTAGCTAAGGCAAGACGCTGCCTTTGCCCTCCTGAAAGGGTGACGCCCTTATCGCCAACAGGCGTTTGGTAACCTTCCGCGAAAGAAGCGATGCTTTCTTCCATTTTGGCGAGTTTCGCGCTTTCCTCTATCGTTTCCTCATCCTCCATTTCCATCCCGATGGAGATGTTGTCCGAGACAGTCTTCGAGAAGAGGAAGGGGTCTTGCAAGACGGGGGCGATATGGCGACGGAGACTCTTTTTGCTCATGGAGGAAATGTCTTTCCCATCAAGGGTGATTTTCCCGCTTGTCGGCTCATATAGGCGCATCAATAGACTCGCGACCGTCGATTTCCCACTGCCGGTCTTGCCCATGATCGCCAAGGTTTCGCCGGGATTCAAGGTAAAGGAGACGTTTTCGATGACATCGACTTCCTTTTGGTCAGGATAAGCAAAGGAAACGTCATCGAAAACGAGTTGACCAAATGGGGCCTTATCCCCGTTTAACCTATCTTCCTCGGGCCTATTGAGGAATAAGGTGATGCGATCGCTAGAAGCGAGGGTTTGGCCAAGGGCGCTGATTCTCATCGCCGTATTGCGAAGTGGCCAGACCATCATATTGACGAAGGTATAGGCGATAACCGCGGTCCCTGGGGTTATTTCCTTGGAGAAAACGAGGAAAAGCGCGTAGATGACCGCGACCGTCCTAGAAAGGAAAATGAAGATATCGCTAGACGCGAAGAAGAAGGAGGAGAGCCTTCTCCACGAGATGAAACGGGCTTCGTATTCATCTATTTCCCTATCGAACCTTTCGCATTCGCTATTCTCCGCGGCATAGGCTTTAACTAGCCTTACCGCGTTAAGGTCATTGGAAATCGTATCCATCAAGACGGCTTCCGCGTCGTCCGTGGCCCTATATCTTTTCCTAACCGTCTTGATGAGGAAGAAGGAATAGACGAAAAGGAAGGGGAAAAGGATGATCGCGATGATGAATAGCTTCCAGGATACTGAAGCGAGGATCCCCGAGCATAAGCCCACCATGAAAACAGTGTAGGTCAATTGGTTGAGGTCGAATCCAAGGAAGCGCCTTACGACTTCGACGTCCCTCGTGCAGCATTGAATCAAATCGCCGCTTTTCTGGTTTTGGTATTCGCTATAAGGCAAGGAAACGAGGTGGTTATAAAGAAGGACCTGAATCCCTTTTTGCATCGCGTTGGTGACATAAAACCTCGATAGCATCCTTACTAATGACATCAAGAAGATATAAATCGCCCCTAGAAGGAGGGATAGAGGCAAGACATACATATGGGAATAGATGAATTCTTCGCCATTGCCAAGGGAAAGCATGTTGACGACAAGCTTGCTAACCGGATCCAAAGTGGCGGGATCCAAATTATGGAGAAGGGCATCGACAAGGACCTTCGACATAAAGGAGGTGAAAACTACCCCCAAAACCATGAGGAATTGGAGGAAAAAGGAAAAATAGAAAAGGAAGGCATGGCCCTTGATCGCTTTTTTCGTTAACCTAAGCAAATCGCCCATGGAAACTCCCTAATCCAACTTTGTTTCCTTAAGGAAAACATGGATTGCCTTTATCTTGTTTTTAAAAAACAAAGGGGTCAATATGTAAGCGCTTCCAGCTAAAGGGGAAAACGGAAACTCGATACATGTCTCTAACGGAAAGAAAAGGACTTATATAAACATTGAATAAGCAGGACATGTATCGATTATTTTCCATTATTTCATGGGTTAGTTCGATTTCCTTTGCACGCGTATGCGCGCTTCCGATATAATGAGGCTATGAATGAAAGACATTTCCTTTCACCCTGGCAAGAAGCGACTGGCTATATCATCTATCCGGATGCCTTTTATGATTCCAATGGAGATGGCGTAGGCGACCTCCAAGGCATTATCCAAAAGCTTGATTACCTCCATGATTTGGGCATTGATTTGATTTGGATCTGCCCCTTTTTCGCCTCCCCGATGGACGATAACGGATATGACGTATCCTCCTATTATGATGTCGACCCGCGTTTTGGCAGCAACGAAGACTTCCAAGCAATGCTTGATAAGGCCCATTCCCTCGGGATTAGGATCATCATCGATTTCGTATTGAACCATACCTCGGACGAACATCCTTGGTTTAAGAAAGCCATTGAAGATCCTAGTTCGGAAGAGGCCTCCTATTATTATTTCCTCAAGGGGAGAAGGACTGAAAAAGGCATCGAACCCCCGAATAACTGGAGGAGTTATTTCAGCGAATCCGCCTGGAATAAAGTCCCGGGGAGCGAAGATACCTTCTACCTCCATCTTTTCTCCAAGAAAATGCCCGATGTCAACTGGTCTTATCCTCCTTTAAGAGAGAAGTATTTTGAAATCGCTAGGCATTATCTCGATATGGGGGTCGATGGCTTCCGTCTCGATGCCATTAGTCATTTAGGAAAAGACCTTTCCTTTAGCGATTCCTCCCTTCCTGTTGGGCCAGATGGCTTGGTCCTTGACCCAAGCAAATACGCGAATAGGGAAGACATGTATCAATATTTGGGAGAATTCAAAGAAAAGGTCCTCTCCCATTATGATTGCCTTACCATCGGCGAAGCCGGCGGAGGAATCTCCCCTAAGCAATCTTTAAGGCTCACCAATAAATATAACGGCCTAATCAATATGGCCTTCAATTTCGATACGGCTTGGTGCAATGGGGCCTTCGCCTCAATCGATAGGAAAGACGAAGAAATCTACACCCGCGTCATCGAGCTTAAGGACAACTTCAAGAAGTGGTATGACGAAACAAGGAAAGACGTTGAGGCTTTGCCGATTTATTGGACCGACCACGACCATCCAAGGGCCCTTAGCCAATATGGAAACGTCGAATACCGTAAACAATCGATGAAGATGCTTATCTCCACCCTCCTTTTCTCTTATGGCGTCCCCTTCATGCTTTATGGCGATGAAATAGGCATGAGCAACGTCCAATTCGATAAGCCTGAGGATTTCTATGCCGATATCAGCAGCAAAAACGAGGTTGCCTATCTCCGTTCACAAGGCTATAGCGATAGCCACATCGCCCATTATCTATGCCGCACCTCACGCATAAACGGCAGACAACCCATGCAATGGAATTCTAGCGACAACGCCGGATTCTCCATTAAGGAAGGCAGGGTTAAAGCCAATCCCAACGCGAAAGAAGGGGTTAATGTCCTCGATGAGGAAAAAGACCCTGACTCCATCCTCAATTTCACCAAATTGGCAATCAAGCTTAGGAAGAGGGAAGAGAACATGCGCTTCCTTCGTTATGGCCATTATGACCTTTATGACCATAACCATCCAGATGTTTACGGTTATTTCTTTGAACTTAACGAGGAAAAGCTTGTCGTCATCGCTTCCTTTAGCAAACACACGACCTATTTCTCATTCCATTGGAGGCCAACGGACGTAATCCTCCATAATTACGATGACTTCATTTACATTGACCATGTCTTCACCCTTCGTCCATTTGAATGCATCGTCATGAAGGCTTACTAGACAATGGATAAATATTATCTGATTAAATCGACCCGTCCCCTCGATTTTTTGACCATAGAGACCTTAATGGACAATCATGAAGGCCTATATTCTTTGAATATGGTCGATCCGAACCTTTGCTATTTCAGGCACGATGACGCGATTGAAGGTAAGCTTTTGAATTATCTTCGCTTGCCTCATTCTGGGAATATCTCAATTCTCGTCGCCCCCTATGACGACGATTTCATGTTGAGCCTTCTTGATGACGCGCTTGCCTATTTCCCCAATACCATGGTTTTCCCTCATGACGTCATCATGAAGCAAATCGGCTTTGGCAATTATTCGTCCTTCCAGCCACTTCGCGATTATTTCGCCCGCGTTCCCCTCGATTTGCTCGAAACCGCGGGAGCATATCTCCGCGCGGGACTCAATGGCCTTAAGGCGGCGGAAACCCTTTATATCCATCGGAACACCTTCAACGCGAGGATCTCCAATTTCATCTCGTTGACCGCCCTTGATATTCGCGATTACCATAACGCCCTTTTGCTCGAGCTTTATTTCCAACTTTCATTAAGACGATAAAAAAATTTAAAAAAATGTGAGCCAAATTTCGCTTTTTGCCCCTATAAGTTAGTAGAGGCACTTTTTTGTCTCTAGAAAAGAGGTGTGCATATGAGTGAAGAAGAAAAATATGCAAAAAACGTCAAATGGGTCCGATGCGGTGGCATTTTGATGGCAATCGTTTTCCTGGTTTTAGGAATCTTTCGGTTGTTCCTTGCCAAGGATATCCTTGGCTGCGTCGAATGCGGATTGCTAGGACTAGGGATGGCTTTGATCCTTCTTTCCCTTTCCTCCAAGATGGAACATGACTTAGAGAAGGAGAAGAAGGAAGAAATCATCAATACCCCGGAAGAACACGATATAGGATTCTAAAGAAAAAAAGGCGCAGAAGCGCCTAGATTCTATTTCTTGTTGAAGGTTTTCCTTGGACCAGGTTTTCTTGGCCCTTTGCCCCTATTCATGGTGTGGGGTTTACCGAGAGACTCGAATCGCCTTTCGCCATTTTCCTTATGAAAGGGCTTATCTTTTCTATCTTCGCGGAATGGGTGGGAACGACGCGATTCATGGAATCTCTTTTCGCCACGAGGCTTATCCTCGCCGTCTTTATGGAAACGACGGTTTTCCGGCTTGAATTGAGGCTTCTTCTCATAACGACGGGGTCTATCTTCCTTCTTTTCGAAGGTTTTGGGCTCTTTGATCTCCTCTAGACCGTTTTCCTTATTCGCATCGGCCTCAATCGCCTTTTTGGTGGCTTCTTCCTTCTTGGCTTGGCCTTCCTTGAGTTTGGAAAGAAGTTCGAGGGCCTCGGTTTCGTTAAGGACCTTAACCCCGTTTTCCCTTAATAGACGCGCGGTTATGCCTTCGCCTTTGATTTTCTTATGGGAGAAAGTGCCATCCCCGATTTCATGGCTTCCGCAAGAAGGGGAGCCTTCCTTGAGAATCGCGGTTTTGATGCCGAAGAAGCGGACGATGCTAAGGGCTTTTTCCGCCCCAAGCGCGAAATTCTTGGACACGTCCTTGCCGGATTTGCTCTTGACGGAATCGAAGATGATCTCGCTTGGCTCCCTAGGGGTCTTCAGTCCGCCTTCGACCTCGGGGCAAAAGGGGATCAGATCGTAAAACTGCAAGAGGCCTTCAAGGTCTTGGTTGAGGTTATTCCCCCCATCGTATTTCGTGTTTTCGCCCACTAAGCAGGCCGAGATCAGAATCTTATCCATATCGGGCGTATTTTAGAATCTTTTAGGCCAAGAAGAAAGCATTATCTAAACTAAGTTTAGCAAAAGGCCGTAGATGCATTCAAAAAGTGGAGGTTTAGGAGTATTCTTTCCTTATGGAAAAACGGGTTTACGAATATCAAGGCAAATCCTATTCGGGTCTATTGACTTGGAAAAGGATGAAATCGCTTTTCCGCGTTTCCTTTTTTCTTGATAAAAACGAACTCCATATCTCCGCGAATCCAATCCTTGGTTATGAGGAAGTGGATAAATACGTCTACGAATCCTTGCCAAAACTCCTTAGGAAGAGCGGTAGGAAGAAAGCAAATGACGATGCGATTCCCGAAGGTTATACCTATATCCTTGGGGAATTGACCCCCTTGGATGGCCTAAGCGAGGATCAATACCTCCTTAAGCATAAAAAAGAGGCCATGCGGTATTTCGAAAGCAGGACCAGGAAATACGAGGAGATCATGAAGATAAAGGAACCCTATCGTATTTCCTTAAGGCTCATGAAAAGCCGTTTTGGTTCCAATTCGCCTTCCACCCACCGAATATCCTATTCCCTATATTTATATAGATATGCGGAAGAAGCCATCGATTCGGTCGTCATCCATGAATTATGCCATGATACCCATCATAACCACGGGGTCCTCTTTAACCGGAAACTAAGGAAATACTGCCCCGATTACGATAAGCAAAGGAAAAGGCTTATCCACCATATCTACAAGAAGGAGGAGTCGGAATGAAGGAAATACTCTCTTTGAATAACCCTTTTATCAAATCCTTGAAAGACATTGCCAAAAAAGGCAACGCGGACTCCTTTTTGGTCGAAGGATTCCACCTTGTGGAAATGGCTTCTCTCCACGGCAACCTCGACACCCTTCTTTACGCAACGGAAGAAGAACCAAAACTCGAAGCGAAAGAGAAGATCCGCGTAAGCGAAGCCATCATTGAAAAACTCTCCCATTCGGTTACCCCAGAACCCATTTTGGGCCTATGCCATAAAAAGGAGGGGGACATGTATGGCTTTTCCCGCGTCCTCGTCCTTGACCGCGTTCAAGATCCCGGGAATCTAGGCGCCATATTCCGTAACGCCTTGGCCTTTGGCTTCAAAAACATCATTCTCCTCCCGGGGACTTGCTCGCCCTTCAATAGCAAAGCCATCTCCTCTTCCCAAGGGGCCTTATTCGGTTTGAACATCCTTTCCATGAATGAGGAGGCGGTCATTCCTTTCCTCCATTCCCGCGGAATCAAGGTCTACGCGACTTCCTTAAAAGAGGCGGAAAGCTTCGAATCGCATCACTTCGATAAAGACGAAAAGATAGCCTTCATCTTCGGAAACGAGGGAAGGGGCGCTTCCTCTTATCTATTGGAAAACGCCGATTGTAGGCTCTATATAGCAATGGAAGGAATCGATTCCCTCAATGTCGCGGTCGCCTCTGGTATTTTGCTTCACGCGATTTACGTTCTATAATGATGTTGCTATGCAAAGGAGGAAAAATATGAACAAAATACTGCTACCCTCATTGCTAATGGCTTTGGTTTTGACTTCCTGCGGGGGAGGCGGCGCTGACCCTTCCTCCTCTTCTAGCTCCGCCCCCTTGGACGAACAAGGCTATTTCAACAGATTATCGGATGCGATGGATAAAACCTCGAAGGTCGATGGATATAGGATGTATACCCCTCACGCGAACGCCAAACTCGGCATTTTCGAAAACGGCTATGTTAACGCGAATGTGGGTTTCCTAATCAACCCAGGGGAAAACGAAACGAATTTCTCCCTCGAATTAAAGAAGATGCCGATCGACATCATCTTCGCTGGACGCAACGAGGAAGATAAGAACAAGCGCGCCTTCTCAATGACCAATTCCTTGGAAGACGTCGATGGGAAGATGAGCGGCAAACTCGGCTCCTATCCCTTCAGTAACCTTCCGGTCCCCAATTTCTCCACCTATTTCCAAGATGGGAAGCTCTATATTGATGCTTATGCCTTGGCTAGACAAATCCGCACGATCACCTTAGGAAGCGTGAAAATCCCCTACGATGGGAGGGTCTGCTTCCCCCCACTAAGCGAAGAGGAAATAAGAAATGACCCCGAAATATCATCGATGCTCGATGACATGCCGGTTGATATCCCTTCCGATTACGAGGAATTCAACCTTAACGACATCCTCGACATGATGTCTTTCCTCGATGATCTTGGAGGAGTTGATTTCGCCAAGGTCTTCGATAGGCTAAGTGAATTCGACTATAGCCTTTATGAGGTTACGGGTCCCGCCTATTGGACTTTCGAAGGTGAGGATACCATCAAACTCAAGATAGAAGGACAAGATAAGCTCCGGGCCTTCCTCCTTTCCGCTTACGATGAGATTTTCGATGATATACCCGTCGTCGGCGCGGAAGTCCCAGATAAGGAGGAAACGATCGATTCCTTCCTTGAGACCATGAATTTCGAGTCCTTCGAAAGCGTCTACAAATTCTCCGATAAGGGCGTCGCTTATAACAAATACGCTTTGGCGATTTCTTCCTTCAATAGCGATAAATTCGTCTATAAGGATGAAGAAGGCGTCGAGCAGCCCCTCGATATCGTCCCAAATGGGAGGTTCGCTCTTTCCTATGGCTTCGCTTATGATTACGAAACGACAACCCCGAAAAGAGTCACCAATCCAAAGGATTTCACCGAGATTGATTACGTCGACCTTCTCAAAGACCTTTTGGAAGCCATTCCTAGCGGCGAAGAAGAGGAAACCTCGTCCAATTAATCATAATTGCCTTTAGCAATTGACAACTTTATCGTCTTTTAAATATTTAAAAGGTGCTTTTATTATTTTGATAACTAGAGGTAAAAACGATGAAAAAGCCGGTTTATTTGCTATCTGCGACCATTCTTCTTTCCCTTTGCGCCTGCGGAGGGGTAAATAACCCCGATACCTCCAAGGCCACGGGTTTGACAACCCCCGAAAGCTCCGCCGTCGAAGAAGAGGTTGTAAACGTCTTCGTTCTTACGGGCCAATCCAATATGGAAGGACAGACCCAATTCGGCAACAACTATCTCCGTAACGCCATGCAGGCGGTTCAGGATAGCGGCGAATTCGAAGGCGTCTCCGTCGATGATTACGAAATGCTCACGACAGGCATCGAAACCGTCCGGACGAGCTATTATGGCTGCGGATACGGCGAGATCTATGACCCCAAGAATATCCACGCTTCCAATAAGGAAACCCCAATTGACGGGAAATTTGAGAACACAAGGACCGGTATGGGGGCCAAAGACGATAGGATGGGCCCCGAGCTT
>ONFU01000031.1 GCA_900317165.1 uncultured Erysipelotrichaceae bacterium | reverse complement strand
TTGACTCCAACGTCAATTTGGACCTTCCTGTTAAACATCGGAACCTCCACGGTTATTTTCCTTTTATGAAGGTTTTTCTTGATGATTCTGCCTTCGACATCCTTTAAGGGGCCTGTAAGGATTCTTATGTTCTCTCCTTCAGTCAGTTCAATATCGCTTATCTTGGTGTTCCTATGGTCATCCTTGCTATAGAGGATATTGATCATCCTTTCCTCCTCTTGGTTCAATGGGGAGAAATAATAGGTTTCTTTGCCTTGTCTGCCAAGGAGCTTGGTAAAATCCGGCACCCAATATAAATCAAAGAATAGCTGTTTGACGTCATCGGTCTCTACGAACACATACCCAGGAAAACACTTCTCAGTATATTCCCTATATTTCCCATTGTATTTACGTAATGTAGTTCTCGTTGGAGTGAACACATCAAAAGATTCAGATCTATTCGTGTTAAAACGGTTGATGTCGTTGATGACTTTCTCTTCTTCTCCCGTTTTAACTTGAATTACGTAATACATGTTGTTTCTCTTTTTTGTTGTATGAAAGACCTTCCGTCATGTGTATATCTACATGGCGGTGACGTCATTAAGCCATTCGACGTGCCACAGGCTTCAAGGAAGGGGACTTAAGACGGTTTGGGAAAGTCTTTATTTCGTCAAAAAGACGGGATAATCAGCCTTTCCCTCATAGTTTTTCTTTCCTCAGTCGGTTCTTATTGAACATAAAGAATTATATTCTTTAAGGCCTTGAGGCATCTTAATTATGGACTTATTAAGGGATAATGCAACAAAAATAGAGAATCCATATACAATTAGGAATAGCGAAAAAAGCGATTTTGTGCGGATAAATCACGATTCTTTGGCACGGAGTCTTCTCCGTCTAAGAAACATGAATAACCAGCTTCCGATTCCTAATAATCCAAATAGGAAGATAACAAGGAACGATAGGAAAGTCTTATTGCCAAAGAAAGAGAAATCAATGTTGAAAGAACGTTTTTCTCCGGTTTTGGGGTCAATCCCAGCGTTTGAACAAATCGCATTCCATTTCTCGTTGACGGAATATGTTCCGGACTTAGGAACATCTGGGTTGTATTCACCATTAACATAGGCGTCTCCACCATAATCGAGAATCTTCACGTTCTTGAGGTCTTCGCTGGAAGCAGATTTGTTCTTAAACCAGGTATTGAACAAATTGCTAATCGTCGTTGAATCGGCTCCGTTTGATGCTTCTTTACCATAGGTGAGATAAGTTTCCACTACCTTTCCGAGAAGATAAGCGTCCGCATCAGAAACGTTGACTGTATTTATTTCATCCCAGTCTTTATCAATCATCGGATTGGCTTCGTAGCATAAACCATACGCGGCCATCACTATTGGAGCTTCAGAATCGATGATGAAATTATGGGATTCGCCAGAAGACATCCTAAGGAAAGAGATGTTTCTGACCTCTTTTGGGATATCGACGTAATAATAGTTGCGATTATCAAATGTGTTGGTTGTTTTGGCCATTATGGTATATCCATAATCGTTCTCGTCACATTCGTAATAAACGACGTTTTGATAAGGGGTTCCCCAAGGATCGATGCCATAGAAGGCTTGGTTTTCATTCCTTAGCCAGACTCTTTGAGTAGCCGCGGTGGCATCAAAGTTATCTTTTAACTTATTTCCGTAATAACCAAAGCCAACGGCTTCTTCGTTTGAAGAATCCAAATCTAAGCAAACATAGTTATAGTTATCTTTCAGCAAAAGAGACCAATCGGAAAACCAAAAATCCATTACAGGAATTTCACTATCTTCCTGATATATGCCGAATCTATTTTGAGATGATCCATTAAATAAAGGAATCTCCTCAGAAGTTTGGAAGATGCCATTATCTATATAAGCCAAAGGAACCTTAACTACTTCTTTGTCATGATTTTCGTATTGAAAGGCAAAACCTTCCGTTGTCTCACCTTGTTCTAGACTTAATGATAAATCCACATAAAGGGCTTTATCATAGGTTACGACTTCCCAAGCATTGATGTTCTTGATGGAGGTAGATAAGGAAAAAGAAAAAGATGAAACAAGCGTTAACAAAACCGAAAACAAGGTAATGCCCTTTACGGTTTGATTATTAACGTTTTCCTTTTTGCTCATAAAGTAAAAAGCGGGACATACCCGCTTAAAGAGTTATTTGAGGAGGACGACCTTTGCAAGAGGAAGCTCTTCCTGCTTGCAATAGCAAGAAGCTTCATATATGTCTTGCTTACGGGTTTTATTGCGTTCAGTAAGAAGAACAACCGCGTTCAAGACATCTTTGAAGAGAACGATTTCCTTATGTTTCTTGATGGAAGGAAGAAGGATGATAATATGGTCGAATTGTTCCTTCTTCTCGTTGATTATCTTATGAACGTTGCCTTCTTTGATGTAGGCACTAGGATAGACCTCCTTTTGGAAGCAATAGCAAGAAACGGACTTATCTAGTTCATATTGCTCGGCGTTTTTGTTCTCGCCTTTTCCTAAAACAACCGAAAGAGATGGATTATAAAGGTTCGCATCGATAATGATCGTAGAAGCTCCATTTAAGGCATAGGCATCCGCGAAGCCTTTGGCAAAGCGCGCGGATAATTCATCGTTGTTAATCGAGGTGACGGCGATAACCTTGGTTTCAAAGGAGACACCGATCTCGTTTTGAAGGGTAGTTAGCCTTTGTTGAAGGTCTTCCCTTTCCTTAACGTTAAGGAGGTTGTTGTTGGTTCTTTCTTTCTTCTTATCGGAGAAATAATTGAAGATATTGCTGACTTTCATTGTTTATTTCCTCCTTCTGCTTATTTGGCACTTGCTTTGATCTCAAAGCCATCCGCGCCTAGGTTATAGATGTCTTTATAATCCCAAACTTCATCGGAAAAAATCTCATCGATAAATGGGAGGGCGAGAGCGATAACTAAACCCACAGCAAGAGCAATGACAAAATACTTATTCTCGCTGCTAGATTTGCTAACGTTGGAAGCCTGATTAGCGCTTAGATTTGCCATACTGGCTTTCTGCTTGAAGGCACTAACCAAAAATGGAGAAGTTGCATCAAGAATCTTCTGAGGAACGAGAGAATCCGTGGAAGTATAAGAGAAAGTTAAGTTGATTGAATTGGCGGCCAAAGAACCAACAGAGATCCTAGAGTAGATCTCATCCGCGGTGATTTCGGTGCCATTCGCATGTTTTGTTCCAGCCGTCTTTAAAGCTTTCGCAGCTTCTGTATAGACATAATGGGTTTCGGCCTCGCCTCCTTCTGGAGTAACCGTGTAGGAGAGTTTGCTATCCTTTAAAGAGTTTTGGATAATCGCGTATTGGGTCGCGTTGATTACAGCCGTATTGGATAAGGTAAATGAACTCCTATAAGTCTTTGTCATCATCGTCTGGGTAACGATTAACGAGGCTAAAGCGATTGGGGTAAAGATAAGTATAATGCCTAGATAACGTCTTATTATCGTAAGCCAAACGGTTTTTAGGGATATATTTCTCTGATAGGGTTCCATAGTCTTAAACATTTCTCCTTGAGGATATCCGTGTCATTATAGCACGCATAGGAGGGCGCGTGTCGAGCAAAATAATCCTAGGCAAATCACCCAATAATCAGCTTTGTTTTTCTTCCAAAACGTCTTTATGAGAAAGGGCCCTAAAAAAGTTAGAAAAATGATTTTTATATCAAGCCATAAAGAAAAACGGTTTAGGTAATGCTTATCTAAATCGGCTTTTTCTTCAATCAAAACTTTATCTCTCCCGTTAATTTGGGCATATCCCGTTAGTCCTGGACGAATGATTTGAACTTTCCTTTTATTACGTTCCTCAATCAAGTCTTCTTGACTCCATAAGGCTGGACGGGGACCCACGAAAGACATGTTCCCAACAAGTATGTTAAATAATTGAGGTAGCTCATCTAACGATGATTTCCTAAGGAATTTGCCTACACGGGTTATGTATTTTTCTGGGTTCTCTAATAAATGAGTTGGCACATCCCTAGGAGTGTTGACGTTCATGCTGCGGAATTTCAGGATTAGAAACTCCTTGTTATTTTGCCTATACGCCTTTGACGGAATATAGGAAAGCCTTTCGTATCTATTAGGACAACAAAGAAAAGGATTATGAACAAAGGAGATAGTATTAGGATGAAAACAAAAGAAAAAAGGATATCGAAAAACCTTTTAAACGGTAAGTATATCCTTTGCCTTAAAGACAAAACGGAAGCCGTTTTCATTTGGCTCCGTTCTCGGTGATCCGATAGGTGGTTATGACTTTAGATAAGAGTTCTTTAACGTCTTTGGTCTCTTCCATCTCAAAGACTTTGGAGATGGTCTTAATATCATCTTCAATTGGGTGAGCGGCTTCTTTTTCTTCAATGTAGATACGCTTATTCGCCGTCTTGGTTTGATGTTCGGTATCAAGGAGCAATTCCTCGAAGAGTTTTTCGCCAGGACGAAGACCAGTTTCGACTATATCGATATCGACGTAAGGAACGAGTCCTGCTTGACGAATAAGCTTCTCAGCAAGATTAAGGATCTTAACCGGTTTACCCATATCGAGGATGAAGATCTCCCCGCCTTCTGCGAATAAACCGCATTGAAGGATGAGGGAAACCGCTTCAGGAATGGTCATGAAATAACGGATGATTTCCTTATCCGTAATAGTGATAGGTCCTCCTGCTTCAATCTGCTTTTTAAATAATGGAACGACTGAACCATTCGACCCCAATACGTTGCCGAATCTAACCGCGGCGTAGGCAGTGTTTTCTGATTTCTCACTGAAATATTGGATGATGGTCTCCGCGAAACGTTTGGTCGCGCCCATGACGTTCGTTGGTCTAACCGCTTTATCGGTAGAGACCAAAACCATCTTCTTTACCTTATATTTATCCGCGAGTCTAGCAACGTTATATGTTCCTATGACATTGGTCCTTATAGCCTCTGCTGGGCTATCTTCCATTAAGGGAACATGCTTATATGCCGCGGCGTGATAAATATATTCAGGCCTATATCTCTTGATGATTTGTTCAACCCTAAAGTCGTTATAGGTTGAACCTATTAAAGTAACGAGTTTGATATCCTTGATATCTTCTTCTCTCATCTTCCTAACTAATTCCATTTGGATATCATAGGTGGAATTCTCATAGATATCGAACAATACCAAGGTAGAAGGATGGGTAGCAAATATCTGTCTAACTAATTCGGAACCGATTGAGCCTCCCGCGCCTGTAACCATTACGGTCTTGCCATGAAGCATATCCTTGACCTCATGGTTATCGAGTTTGATGGGTTCACGGCAAAGAAGATCATCGAGGTTAACCGAAATCATCCTCTTGTCGTTAGGCCCTTCCATTTCGCTTATTAACGGCATACGCCTAACCCTAACTGGGCAAGAATCAAGGAGGTTAAGAATCTCATGAAGCCTATCATAGGAGATCTTGCTCATCGCGATGATGACTTCTTCCGCGTGGAAATAATCAACGATCTTGGAAATTTCGCTTATCGGCCCTTTAACGGGGATATTCGCGAACAATCCACCGATTTTATTGGGATCATCGTCAACAATCGCGACGATTTGGTTATGGTTATCCTTGTTCCTTCTAGATTCATCGACGACGACTTTGCCGGTCGCTCCCGCGCCGATAACGATTGTAGGAACCTTCTTCTCTTTGTTTCTGATTATGCCCGCGAGATTAAATACACGGACCAAAACGCGAAGAGAAGGATGGATAAAGAAACCCGAGACAAAGCCTAGTAACCAAGAAGGGAAGAATAGGCTGATACGGGGCAAAGAGGGAATAACCGCGATACAGATAAGGCCAATTAGGTGGACCCCAAGGACAATAGCCATGATCCTCATGCATTCGAATAAGCCTATCTCGGTTGTGATTATCTTATAGACCTTGAAGATAAGGAAAAGGATAACGATGGAAGCTGCGATCGAGGCAGAATATATCATTATAGGGGTGAGGTTAGGCTGAAATTCATCGACATCATAGAAAGAAAAAAAGGCCAAAACGGAGAGGCCAAAGGCGACAATTAGGTCAGCGATAAGATAAAGGAAATGGAGATTGCGATGGCTTTTGAGTTTCATAAGTATCAAGTAATGATATCCAAGATAAGGGAGAATGGGCTCTCCTCCTCTTCTTGTCTCAATAACTTTAGTCTAACCAGCAGGGGATAACAAGATTTTGTTATCTTTGGGCCTAATCCACCTACTTCTTGATAACGATCTTTTTGCCTCCGTTAGTAAAGATATCAAACGGAGGATCTGGAACCCTAGTCCACATCTTTCGGGGATCAAATCCAACCCCAAGGAGTTTATGATGGAGATCTTGATGGGAAGCAAATTGTTTCTTGAATTCGGCTTTGCCGTTCGTATTGAAAAGCTGACTGATTCTAGATAAAGAGGAGCAAGCAAAAAGCAATTCCTCATCAAGATTATCTTTAGACATAAGGAAGACGATGTCTTTCTTAGGAATATCCGCGTGGCGTTCAAGCATTTTTAGATTATGCTTAAGCAAATCGATACGCTTGACATCTGTGTCGATCGCGATTGCAATCTTACTGCCTCTAGGAATAGATCTAGCTTTGATTAAAGGAAATTCCTGATTGATGAAATTGAAAACAGAGACTCTTCCTGGCTGAAAGTGATATCCATCAACATACATAAAGGATTTAAGGAGGTTCTTCTCGCATTCGCCTTCTACATAATAAAGGGTATTGCTCATGCTTCATTCACCCCCAGTGAGTCGATAAAATCCACATTGGGCATGATATCGAAAAAATCGTTTTGATAAAGGCTATTGACCGTGACGTTATTCCGCTTCTCGAAATCCGCGGGATTTATAAGAGTGATTTTGCTAATGCCGTTTTCGATCTCCTTCTTAATGAAATTGAAAGAATGCATCGGAAGGGACATCTTGAGGATTTCCTTGTTATGGGTGGTAAAGAAAAGCTGTTCGCCATCGCCGAGTTTAGCGATCATCGCGGAAAGGCAATGGACCTCGATTTCCGAATCGGCATAGGAGAATTGTTCATCCGCGTAATAGAAGCCGTTCTCATGGTTTTGGATCGCATAGATCAAAGAGGCGACGTTAATCGCGTATTTGGTGCCGGAAGATAAACCGTTCAACGCGCTTAAGGATTCGCCATGGGTGATGCGGATAGACCTACCATCAAAAAAATGAACCATATAGGAATCTTGCTGCTCGCTGGATTTATTGACTTCTTTAATCGAAGGATCAAAGGTCTTTAGGATTGGCTCGAAGACCTTAAGAAAATCGCTTTCTTTACCTTCATTAACCTTGCAATAGATTTTATCGAAATACCGAACAAGAACCCCTTCTGTTGGGGATACCTTGATTTCCGCGCGGAAGAATTCCCCGTTAGAATGGATGAAATCGAGTAGGATATTGGCTTCCTTATCTTTATCCGCGACTACTTCCTTGATCCTTTCGGCTTCCTTGTTACAAAGAAAACGAAGGGTCACCCAAATCGCTTTTCCTAAGGCGGTTTTGCCAGAGGCATTGGAACCAATGATGATATTGACTTTCTTATAACGGATATTGGGAAAATCCCTTAGGTATTCTTCATCTAGCAATGGTTTGACCAATTTTTTCTTATATGTGAAATCGGCTTTGAAACCATTGAAGCAAAGGATGTTATCGAATTCCACTTTCAAAATTGCCATAATGCTTTTCCTTAATTTAGTTCAAGAATATTTGAACAAAACCATTATAGGCTAATAGGTTTAAAAGACAAGGGGGGTTGAAAGAGAAAACGTTGGATATTATTTCTTAAATGGGTTCTCACTCTTATAAGGAAGAGAGGAAGGCTGGTTATAACCGATAAATTCAACGCCTAGATATTTGAAGACCTCAAAGATGGTCTTGCCGTAATGACCGAATGCGACCGCGCCATGATGGGGGAAGCCATTTTCAATTAATACATGTCTATAAAATCTAGCCATCTCGGGTATTGCGAATACGGCGATAGAACCAAATGAATGGGTGGAAACAGGGAGAATCTCTCCTTCTGCAACATAGGCAAGAAGATGGTTATCCGCGGTAGATTGAAGTCTATAGAAAGTGATATCACCTGGCTTGATATCTCCTTCTAAGGTACCATTCGTGACTTCCTTAGGAAGGCTTCTAGCCATGATCTTTTGATAACGCATCTCAGGGTTGCAAAGTAGCCTTGAACAGGTGTTCCCACAATGAAAGCCCATGAAGGTATCGTCGAATTTGTAATTGAACTTACCTTCAATGTCATTCTTATATAGCTCCTTAGGAAGGGTGTTGTTGATATCCAACAAGGTAACCGCGTCTTCTGCGATGCAGGTTCCGATATATTCGGACAAACACCCATAGATATCGACTTCGCAGGATACGGGGATTCCTCTTCCGGTTAATCTAGAATTGACATAGCAAGGAACAAAGCCAAACATCGTTTGGAAGGCTGGCCAACATTTGGAGGCTAACGCGACATATTCCCGATACCCCTTATGGTTATCGATCCAATCGAGGAGGGTTAATTCATATTGAGCTAATTTAGGAAGGATGGAAGGAATCTTATTCCCGTTACCTAACTCCTTCTTCATATCTTCTACTACTTCATTGATGCGAGGATCTCCTTCATGTTTCTTAAACGATTCAAAGAGATCGAGTTCACTGTTTTCCTCGATTTCAACGTCAAGGTTATATAGTTGCTTAATAGGCGCATTGCAGGCAAGGAAGTTCTGTGGTCTGGGACCAAAGGAGATGATCTTTAATTTGCTTAGTCCAATCAAGGTTCTTGCAATTGGTAAGAATTCATGGAGTCTATCCGCGAGGTCATCCGCATCCCCAACAGGATTCTCGGGGATATAGGCTTTGATATTACGGAGTTTGAGGTTATAGGACGCGTTAAGAAGCCCGCAGTAAGCATCACCCCTATCGGAAGAGAGGACCCCGATATTCTCTTCTTCCGCGGCGATGAACATCTTTGGACCATCGAAATGTTTGGCTAATAATGTTTCGGAGATCTCTGGTCCAAAATTACCTAAATAAACGCATAAGGCATTGCATCCATGAGACTTGATATCTTCAAGAGATTTGACCATATCTATCTCCGATTCAAAGATGCAAATCGGGCATTCGTAGATATCGTCTTGGTTGTATTTGTTCTTATAGGCTTCGACTAAGGCTTTCCTTCTTCTAATGGAAAGCTCGATTGGGAAGCAATCACGACTGACCGCGACGATGCCGAGTTTAACTGTTGGAACATTATTCATGATTATGTATCTCCTTAATTCTTATCTCAGGATGATTATGGTTGAATCAATCATAAACCAAAACGATTTATTTACCTAATCTTGAAGGCAATTAGGTTAAAAATAAAAACCTTTAAACGTTAGAACCGTCTAAAGGTTTAAAGTGGAGAGTTTTATTCGACCTTCATCTTATCGATGTTCTTGATGATGTCTTTCGCTAGGGCAATCTGGGTTCTAGCCCTAATTAAGTTATGGGTTGGATATTCCACGCGGAAATACTCGTCGCCATTGATGAAGTCGGTTAAGAAACGGAGGGCCAATTCTTCCGTGATGACTAGGATTGAATAAGGTAAGAGTTCAACTTCTTTCTTATTCATCGTCTCCTTCATCATCGAATAATAACCGCGGAGATAGGCTTTATAGATGCCCATATCAACCTTGAGTTTAGAGGTATCTAGAGAGTCTTCGTTATCTCCAGTGAATAAAGAACGGAGGCCGTCCCCAAAATCATAAAGGAAGGTCCCGGTCATAACGGTATCTAAGTCAAGTATGCAGGATACTTTATTCGTATCCTTATCAAAGACCACGTTATTGATCTTAGGATCGTTATGGGTGACCGATTGACGGATTTCCCCTTTGTCTAAGGCGGAGGTCAATAAGGAATAATCCGCTTCTCTACTAAGAAGGAAATCAACCTCATCTTCACATAAGGATAGACGTCCTCTCTTATTACGGTTAATCGCTTGTCTAAAGGCGATGAAGCGTTTAACAGTATTATGGAAATCAGGGATGACATCCCCGATTTTGGAAACATCGATATCCGCGAGGTCCTTATGGAACTGCCCAAATCCCTTCGCCGCTTCTTCAACCATCTCTAGAGAAGGAAGAGCCTCATAGCAAAGGGAATTCTCAATGAATTTATAGCCGCGTAGATAATCGTCCGCGACCGTATCATATAATCTACCATCTTTGGTTTTGACTATCTCAAGGCTTCTATGACCTTTGGAACGGATATGCTCGGTTACCAAATTGATGTTATTCATCAATAAAGCAACATTAGGAAAAACCTTGGAATTAACGAATTGGAAAACATAAGCTTCCTTATCTGTCTTAACTAAGAAGGTCTTGTTGATATGGCCATTGCCATAAGGCTCGATGGAGATAGGTTCTCCATTTAAAGCAAATCTTTTGATGAGATTAATCATATTTGTATATCCGTTATATCTATATTAATTATATAAGATGAGACCAAATATGACTAACCCCTATTAGGAAGGGAGGCCGCGGCGATCGATTGGCCAACCCTCCTCATAGATTCACTTGGCATCTGGAGATTGAAATGGGCGTATTCAGGGAATTCCTTCTTTAATGTTTCCCTAGCGACATCGATGATGATATCCCCTCCTTTACCAGAGGTGACCCTTCCTAAAAGGAGAACATGCTTTATCTCATAGAATTCCGCGTAGAAGGCGAGGGCGTAACCTAAATAAATCCCAATGGTCTCGAAGATCTTCTTCGCGCGAGGGTCGTCTTTCTCCATTAAGGATTGGACGAAGGATAATTTCTCCGCGAGGGTGAGGTTTTCATCCACTTCAATATTAGCTTGCGGAAGAAGTTTAATGACCGCGTCTTGGGAGAGGTATTTGCAGCCTACCCCATAATCCTTGCTCCATTCGTCCACCATAGAATCGGGGTTGAAATCAAGAGGAACGAAGGCAAGCTCGCTGAACCAGCCGGGGAGATTGCCATTATGATCGACGTATCCTCCTGCTTCCGATGTACCCATCGAGATACCTAGGACGCAGTTATCATGTAAATCGACCGCGCCTGCTAAAGCGGTGACGTCGCCATCATTTGCGACAACATAAGGAACGGGGTGGCCTAGTTCTTTAGCTAGACGCTTCGCGCAATTGACGTAAGCGTATTTAACAAGTTCAAAATCTTTCTTTGGGACCTTTATGAAGATAGAGGAAACCATCGGGCGATCGGTGACGATGACTCCGGCGGTACTAATTCCTATTGCGTCCGCATCCCCTCCAAGAAGCTCGACGCCGCGCTTCATGGCCGCGTAGATATGTTCATAATGGTAATTGATGTCTTCGTTAAGTTTAGGAAGCCAGACGATCTCCTCGCTAGCGATGACCTTGCCATCAACGACCGCGGAGACCTTGATGTCGCTTCCTCCGGCATCGAAGCCGATGCGTTTACCTTCAAGATGTCCTCCCGCGGATTCGCTGGAGACCACTTCTTTAGGGATATTATCAAGAGTGCATTCGATGACCTCGACTTCTCTTTCAAAGGTCGTGGACCAGAAATCATAATCGAATTCCCTAAGGCCGCCTTTCCGGTAATAGGATTTGATGGCCTCATATACCTTATGGGAACCAGCGATATAGATGCGGAATCCGCCGATTATCCATAAAATGGATTTGATGAGCCTTTCGGTGATGAGGGCGTTTCTTTTATCGTCGACCCCATCTTCGAAGATATCGAATTCCTTTCTATAGATATATCCTCCCGCGCGTTCGACCGCGACATAAAGACGTTGCTTATTCTTGGCTTTAGCAACGTCATCATTAAATTTTCTAATCTCTAAGATAATCGGACGGAAATTCTTGTCTAGTTCTGGAGCGATCATAAATGGAGGGTTCTTTCTTTGTGTGTTTTTGTTTTATTTGACCTTATTGCCTTCTTTATAGACTTCCTTAACGGAATAATCATGATCAAGAAGGACGATATCGGCGAGTTTTCCTTCTTCGAGGGTTCCTCTATCATCAAAATGGAGGCTTCTTGCGGCGTTAGAGGCAAACATCTTGGCAAGGGAAACATTATCCGCCTTGGTAACGTTCCTTACGTTACGGAGGCCTTGATCCATAAAGAGGATGCTGCCCGCGAGGGTTTTGCCATCACTTAGATAGGCGGCGTCTTCCTTCCTGATGCAATCAAGTCCGAAAAGCTGGAAGGAAGATTGCTCACTATGCTTGACCTTAAGGGCATCGGTGATCGCGACGAAGCGATTGGGTCCGACTATCTTATAGAAGGCCTTAAGGGTATTGGGGCAAACGTGGACCAAATCACAGATGACTTCGGTGAATAGACTATCGAAATACATCGCGGCCGTCACGACGCCAGGATTACGGTGATGATGGGGGGACATCGCGTTATGGGTATGGGTGGTGTTGGTTAACCCTACTTCTATTGCTTTCTCGACTTCATCGAACGAGGCTTCGGTATGGCCCGCGGAGACTACGACCCCTTCGTTAGTGATCTTCTTGATAAAGGGCAAGGCATTTGGACGTTCGGGGGCCAAAGAGATATACCTAACATTCCCCTTTGCCTCGTTTTGGAGATATTCGAATTCCTCGATATCGGGATCGCGGATATATTCCGGGTTTTGGGCGCCTTTATATTTCAAACTGATATAGGGTCCTTCGAAATGGATACCCCCTAAGGAAGGGACGTCTTTCTTAATCCTCGCAACGGTTTCGCAAACCCTTGCTAGGGACGACTTATCGCTGGTGAGGGTCGTCGCCAAAAAGGTGGTGACCCCTTCTTCATATAAGGAGGAAGCGATTATCTTATAATCATCTTCCCTTGCATCCATGAAATCGATGCCCATTGATCCATGGATATGGATATCGATGAATCCAGGGAAAGCGATTAAGCCTTCCTTATCGATGGATTCCTTATTGCCGACATATGGCTTTTTGCCAATTGAAAGGATCTTATTCCCTTCAACTTCAATATAACCCCTTTCTATCTCTTCGTTTGGGGTTACGATTCTTAGATTATTTAATATCACAAAGGCCTTCCAATCTAGCTTTAGCAAGTAATAGTTAACCATAAGGGAAAAGGGAAGGCAAATAAAAATATATTAATATTTTCATTTAAGGTGTTGCAGATTTATGGGGCATGGGCATCTATTGAGTTTTCAGTTTTGTGGGAAAAGGCCCCAAAATGGTTGTCAGTTTTGTGGTAAATGACCCTAAAATACCTTGCAGTTTTGTGGGAAAAGGGTATATTGTGGGTGTCAGTTTTGTGGGAAAATAGAAAAATGAATGAACTAGATGAATACGAATTAGCCCTTAAATACGGGCATTATGTCGAAAGAGACGTCTATATCAAATTGGTAGAATGGAAAAACGAGGACGCAAGAAATCATAAATGCCTTTTCCTTCGTGGGGCAAGACGAGTCGGAAAATCATGTTTGGCCCTAGAATTCGCCCATAAAGAATATGCTTCCTTTATCAAAGTTTCGTTCGATAGGGCTTCCGAGGATACCAAAAACCTTTTTGTCGATTCTTTGGAAAACCTAGATTATTTCTACGACCAACTTTCAATCGTTTATAATAAAAAGCTCTACGAAGGCAAATCGCTTATTATCCTCGACGAGATTCAACTGTTTAAGCCTGCAAGACAAGCGATTAAAACGCTTCTTCTTGATGGAAGATACGACATATTGGAGACCGGATCGCTGGCTTCGATTGTCAAAAAGGACGATAAAGACGATTCCTATTTGCTTCCAAGCGAAGAGATGAAAATCGATGTTCTTCCGATAACATTCAAGGAATATCTTAGGGCTTCTGGCAAAATCGACATGATTGATTTTATCGACAAAACCGTTGCGGAGAGGAAAGCGTTTTCCGCCGCATACAGAAACATCTATAAGGAATTCCGCGAATACCTTTTCGTCGGAGGAATGCCCAAAAGCGTTGCCACGTATTTGAAAACCAGGAATCTAGTTAAAGTCGAAAAGGAAAAAAGAGAGATCATCGAACTCTATTATGATGATTTCAATAGGCAAAGGAACGTGAATTCCTTGTATTTGACTTCGCTTTTCAATCTCATACCAAGTGAGCTTTCGAACCACGACAAGCGTTTTAAGCTTTCCCATATAAATTCCAACGCCAGGGAAAGGGAATATGGGGCGGCCTTCAATTGGCTCAAAGACGCATATATCGTTAATCTATGTTTCAATTCGACCGACCCCTCGGTCGTCCCATTACTAAATTCCGACGGGAACGACGTGAAGGCTTATTTCATCGATACGGGACTGCTTTACACCCTTACATTTATGAAAACGGAGGAGGATGAGTTATTCTATAAATCCTTGATACACGATAAATTGCACATCAACGAAGGGATGTATATGGAAAATTATGTGGGCCAGGTGTTGAGGGCAAAAGGTTATAAGGAACTCTTTTTCTACGAGAAAAGGGACCCAAAAACCTATAAAACGATAATGGAAATAGATTTTCTTTGCATTCAAAGAAGAAAGGTTTGTCCGATCGAAGTCAAATCCTCGGATTCTTCGTCGCTTATTTCGTTGAAGAAATTCAAGGAGAAATTTGATGGAAGGGTCACTAGCGGACTCGTCATCTGCGATAGCGATTACAAAAACGAAGGCGACATTTGCTATCTACCAATCTTCGCCCTTGATTGGTATCTATAATCGAAAAGCCAAAACCAATTGTTTTGATAGAAAAAGTAGACCGCATTTTATACGTGTCTACTTTTATCTCAATTGTTTTTAGTTTGACATATGACCAAGACATGGTTTACACCTAACATCTATTCAGGCTTCTTTTAGAAAAGGAAAAGGCCGCGCCCAAGGGGGGTGCGGCCTCTAATTGGCTTATTATTCTTTGACGGCCTTATTTGGCTGCTAAGGACATGTTGCCGTTAGCGTTGACGGATAGACGGTATCCACCGGTGGAACCAACGGAGATGACGATGGTGTTGACGACGTCTTTCTCGAGATTGACTTCGGCAAAGGCGACATCAAAGAACTCTTTGTTGTTAGTGGTTAGTCCGATTTCGCCATAACTCTTGCCAGTGACGAGGACGGTGCCAGCGACGTCATTAGCCTTAACGGTGAAGGCTTGTCCATCGCTACCGATGACGTAGTCGGTACCATTGGAGTTACCGGCTAGAGGGATCGTGAGGACATAGGTGCCGGTGGCTGGGACGCCTTTGACCCTGAAGATATAGTTGGAGCTCTGTTTGAACTTGCCGGAATCGAGGGTCGCGGAATCCTCGGTGATCGCATCTGACCATTTGAAGGTCGGGTAGACGGCCTTGGTATCGCTTGGATCCGGTGGGACGATTTCCTCGCCAACGATGGTGGCGTCGGAATTGAACATGATGTGGACCTTGCCGGAGAAGGTTAGGCGGTAGCCAATGGCTTCCTGCCATAAGCGGATGACGTTATCGCCAGCCTTGAGGTCAATGTCGGCGAAATAGAATGGGCCAGCGCCGCAGCCAGCTTCGGTATAGGTGCCTTGGACGTTTGGATAGATCTTCGCGCCGTCTCCGATTTGGACGGAGTAACGCCAATCGGCTTCGGAAGCGTCATCTGGTGGGTTACCTGGGTTATCGACGGTTTCGCCGGTGAAGGGGTTAGGTTTGGCTTGGTTGAAGAAGTAACGGTTCATGTTGCCGGAGGAATCGGTCTTACCTTCGAAGTAGATCTTCGCACCGGTGATGGCCTTATCGACGTTGATGTGCCAAGCGGTGTTGGTCTTGCCGTCATTAGCCATCTTGGTGGAGACGGAGGATTGGGCGACGCCATCCTTATAGGTGACGCCATCGGTATAGGCGATCGCGATTTCCTTATCGCCGCAGCCGGCGCAGGTGCCTAAGGTAACAGGATTGCCATCGGCATTGGCGACTGTCTTCTCGACTTTGTAGTTATGAGCGCCTTTTGGAGTCTCGGTGACGACTCTCTTCTCGCAGACGGAGCAGACTTTTTCGATATGGCCTTCATGGGCGCAATCGGCTTCCTGGGTATGCTCGGCGTCGACGACGAGGTTATGACGGCCCCAGTCGCAGCGGACGTTCGCGTTTTCTTCGGCTTCATGCCAGTGGCCTAAGTCGTTTCCGGCGAAGGCGCCGGCTTTTGGCGTGTAGGTCGGTTCGGTCTCGGTGATGCCAGCTTCATAGCCTTCGAGCATGATGGAGCGGATCTTCTCGATCGTGGCCCTTGGAACGTTGAAGAAGTTCACGAGGACGTTTTCGGCGTTGACGTTGACGGTCTTCGTCTTATCGAATTCCGGACGTTTGGTGAAGGCGTCGAGGAATTTCGGGAAGTGGGCGTTGCTCGAATTATGCATATGGCAACGTTTGTTGTTGGTTTCGGTGGTGAGCTCGAAATCGGCGACGAGGTCGGTATAGGAGACACCTAAGATCGCGTTAAGGAAGAAGGCGATCATGCCAGTACGGTCCGCGCCACCCCAGCAATGGAAGTAAACGTGTTCCTTATCGGCATTGGAGAGAAGCTCGAAGATCTGTGGGACTGAGGCTTGCGAGGTGGATCCGAAGAAGGAATCGTAAGCGACTACTTCTAATGGATGGTAGGCCGCGGTGGTAAGGCAAGAGACGGTCCTGCCATTACGGCCACCGGAATCCTTGAGGTCGATTTCATGGGCGATCTTCATGACTTCCTTGTTGACCTTCTCGACGTTCTCGTTGTAGTTCGCGCCGTGAGAGGAGAAGGATTCATCGATGATTTCGTAACCACGATAGATGAGGCCTTGTTTGATCCTCTTGCCATAGGAGGTCTTATAACCACCCATGTCGCGGATATTGGGGACGCCGCCCATCGAGATGGTGCGGACGTAATCGGCGGTGGTGAAGGTCGCTTCCTGGGAAACGTAGCGCTTGGCACCATCGGCGAGGAGCTGATATTTGTAGGTGGTGTTCGCGTAAAGGTTTGGAAGATCGGCGGTGATTAGATCGCTGTTGGCTGGGATGATGCGCTCATCGGACTTATCGGATTTCGACCAAACCCTGATGTAGGCTTTGGTGTATTCGAGGTTGCCTTTTTCCCAAGAGACGCGGATTGGATAGTTCTCGGTCTTGCCCGAATAGTCGTTGCGGTTGAGCATCGTGCAGACATCGACTCCACCGAGTTCATCTTCGGTATAGCCCTTGTAGTTATCGTCCCTATCCTGTCCTGGGGCACCAAAGTTCTCTGGTCCATAGAGGGCGGTAAGGCGATATGGGTATTGGAGGGTCTTCTCCTGCTCATGCATCGCGTCGAGGTAGGCCTTGATCTTCGGGGAGACCATGACGTTATCGGCTACTTCGTTGAAGGCGATGTTCGCGTCTTCCTCTTCAAGCGGTTCCGTGCTGGTGACTGGAGGTTCGCTTGTGGTGGATTCCGGCTGGGTTTCTGATGTTCCTGGCGCGGTGGATGTCGCTGGAGGGTTGGTCGAGGTCTGTCCACCGGGGGTCGAGGATCCCGGATCAGCCGAGGTCGTTGATGATGGGGCTGGGTTTCCGCCGCAAGCAGAAAGGGCGAGCAAAGCGGATGCCACTAGAGAGAAAAGGATACTTTTTTTCATGTGTAATTCCCCTTGTTTGTAAAAATAGTATAAAGGAAACGCGCGAGGCGTTAGAGGGACTATGTTGCGCAAAAGACGCGCTTATTTATGCGGTTTATATATAAAAATATGTAGAAAAAATCCGAATTAATGGAGATTTCCTTCTAGGGCCATGTTGCGGAAACCGTCTTGGCGGAGGACCTCGTAGACCCCGATTGCGACGGCATTGGAAAGGTTGAGGGAACGCAGTCCTTCCCTCATGGGGATGCGGAGCGTTTTGGTTTCATTGGCCCTTAGAATATCCTCAGGGATTCCCTTGGTTTCCTTACCAAACATCAAAAAGACTTCCTCAGGGTAATCCACTTCCGTATAAACGTGATGGGCCTTCTTCGAATAATAATAGATATCCGCGTTAGGATTCTTATTAAGGAAGTCCTCGTAATCCTCATATATATGGATATCGAGCTTATCCCAATAATCTAGACCACACCGTTTTAGGTATTTGTCATCGATTGAAAAGCCTAGTGGCTTGATTAAATGGAGGCTAGCCCCAACCACCGCGGCGGTTCTAGCAATGTTTCCCGTGTTTTGGGGGATTTCCGGTTCATGGAGGACGATGTGGATATGTCTCATATGTTTATGATAACCCCTTAGAAGGGAAAGCGATTAAGCGAAAAGGTCGTCCGCGGTGACGATATGTTCATAATCACCGCTATATTCGTTGTATTTCAATCCGAATGTTGTGATAAGAACCGGATGGACGGATGCCTTTTTCGGAATGAGGGGAACAATTGATTCAACTTTATTTAAAAGATTCAGGCTTTCTTTTCTGTTTTGGGTGTATTCGTTCCCATAGAACTTTATTTCGCAGAGATTGACGAAATTATCCGCTCTGGAAATAAGGAGGTCAATCTGACTTCCCCTTCCTTCTTCTCCCGTTGAATAAAAAGGCGATATCGAGGCATTGACTCCGGCTATACCCAAAGATTTTTTAATTTCATTGATATGGGTGAAGCAAACGTTTTCGAAAGCAAACCCCCTCCAAGATACGACCGTTTGGGATTGCGAGACTCCCTGCCAAAAAGATGGATCGATCGTAGATGCATCTTCCACAAAGTGAAGATAGAATAGGCAAAACGGATCGACCAATTTGTAATACACTTCCTTTTTACTGCGCCCAAAAAGATTATATCTTAAGATAAGACTGCTATATTCCAACGCATTTAAAATAGATGAAAGCGTGCCCCCGTCCTTAATCCCTGATTTGGCGATTAGTTCCTTTCTTTCAAGGCCACGGTTCTTTGAAGAGAGGGCTCTGACGATCGTTTCCGTTTTTTTAGGCTGATCGAAAATAGCGGTGAAGAGGGAGGAGAACTCTCTCCTCAAAACAGCGTTCGGACCAAAAAGAAGGTCATTGACTGTTTGCGATACGGTTTTGCCCTTTTCAAAATAATTCAGATAATAGGGAATGCCTCCGAAAACCATATACACTCGGATGATGTCATAGCGCGAAAGGCGGATTCCCTTGGAAAGGAAGAGCTCCTCCGTTTCTTTTAAAGTGAAGGGCTTCATGGGTATTTCCCTGGTGACCCGGCCATATAGTCCACCTTTGTCGTTGATTAGCCTATTGAGCATCCAAGACGCCGCTGATCCGCAGACAAAGACCTTGACATCCTTAAATCTGCAAGCCCAGGTATTCCAAAAACCCTCGAAGGCTTTGACAAAATCCGACTTAGGAGTATCAAGCCAAGGCAATTCATCGATAAAAACAACAAGAGGTCCGTGCCCTTTTTTTGAGGTCAATAACCTTTCAAGCTCAAAAAATGCTTCTGACCAATCATTTAGTTCTGGGCAATCGCTTAGCCCATAAAGCTTAAGGGAATTCCGAAAATGCTTAAGTTGCTCAGCTATTTGCTCCTTGTTTGTTTTTTTCTCGATGTCTAAAGGAGATAGGCCGGCATGAGAAAAGGAAAGCACATCATTGAAGGTCTCATAGACGAGATAGGTCTTTCCTATTCTCCTTCTCCCATATATAGCAACGAGTTCCGCCTTATCGCTTTCATAGGCGTTTTTTAACACTTGAATCTCTTTTTTTCTTCCAACCATTTTTTTGACCTCGAACATATGGTAATTGTCATTTCAGCGGTATTCAAGGAAAAAGTGCTCAATACCGCTAAATTTTGATGTAAAAGATATATTCTTTGAATATATAATTATTGCTTTTTAAATTTTCCAGCGGTATTCAGACAAAAAGTGCCCAATACCGCTGGAAATCATAGGCATTTATTGCATAGTCGAGACGCGTTTAAGGATAACGGAATCTGTTTAATCCGCTCTGACTGTTCGTTTTCAAGACATATGTATTGGCTAAAGTCTAAAGGAGTCTAAAAAGATAATCAAAGTCTAAAGGAGTCTAAAAACCAAAAAGACCATCTAAGATTCCTAAATGAGAGAAAAGCAATGAAAAAACCTAGGGCTTTTAGGGCGCCTAGGTCAATGTTTTAGATGACGACGATATTGAGGATTCGACCTTTGACGAAGATGATCTTCTTGATTGTCTTCCCTTCGACATAGGAAGCGACTTTTGGGGAAGCGACCGCTAAAGCATAGGCCCCATCTTGATCGATATCGACCGGCATTGCGATGACATCGCGCGTCTTGCCGTTAATCGAAACGGCGATATTGGCCTCGTTCTTTTGGAGTTTGGATTCGTCGTAAGT
>ONFU01000120.1 GCA_900317165.1 uncultured Erysipelotrichaceae bacterium | reverse complement strand
AACGAGACGACGATCGATTCCGTCGAGAGCGGGACACCATACAAAGAGCTATCAATTATGCCTTCTGACGAACCGGCGTTCTTTATGAAAGGAAAAGACGGCGTTACCGTCGCCTCCCTCACGATCTGGTATTCCTGTTAGGGGGTCACGATCATCCCGAATCCAGGCCGATGCCCATGCGTGCTTCGGCCTTTTTCCATCCTTTGGTTCCCCTGCCAATCGTCAATTGGTGTATTATTGGTTTTAGCAATCAACGAGCAGTCCGAAATCCAAAAATTATCACCCTGTGAAAACTATGTCCTATCAATCTCCTATCAACGAAAGCCCGTTGAAGAACGAAAAAACCTCGACCGCTTCTAGCAAAATCGAGGTTTTCGAATGTCTATTGGTGGCTGAGGGGGGAAGAGGTTATTTGGTGAGCGCGGCTTCAAGGGCATCGATATCGTAGAACTGATAATATGGTATCTCGATATCCGGGGTTGCTCCGAGTTCTACTCCACGGGTCACTTTCTCTCCGTCATAATGACAAAGGACAGTATTGGAGGAATGCTTTATTGCTCTTCCTGACGGCATGAATGTGCTTCCGACGACGCATTCGCCTCCGCCACTGGTCTGACCAATGATTTTGGCGTCGCCCTTATGTTGAGCGAAGACGGGGAGGAGATTCCCACAGGAGAAGGAAACGGGTGAAGTGAGGATGGAGATGTTGAAGTCATCGCCATAGACATCATCAGCATCGTATTTGCCGTCATGGTTGCTATCAACCTGGCAATTCAATTCGGTTAAGGAATGGTTGAGGACGTTGTATTGCTGGACTGCGCCGGTGTTGTCTTTGGAGATTAAGGCAAGGAGCTTGATGGCGATGCCTAGGGTTCCCCCACCATTGCAGGAATCATCGATAACGACGTTTTCGACCCCGCCATGTTTTTTGATTTCCTCAAATGCGTGGACGAAATAGAAGTAGCTATCGGTATTCCATAATTCATCGGCTTTCTCTGGATCGTAGCGGTTTGCGTCGAATATGAAACTATCGAAATAGAAATAGGCTGTCTTGCCGCTTTTTGAGTAATGGACATGGCCATCGAATCCATAGTTCGTCGGAGTGGTGCCTAAAGCGTTGTTCCTTTGCGCGGTAAGCGAATTCTTAAGCATTTTCCTTTCATTGGAACGCGGTCCGCGGAAGAGATGATCCTTCTTATCGCCAAACCAACTGGCCAAGCCGTCAACTCCGGAATGGTCATCGTCTAGCTTTGCGAAAAGATCGAAATAGGCGATGCACCTTTCATCCTCGTCCTCGACAGTTAGTTTTTCGTCATAACCTAACGAGGATAAATATTCGGACATCGAGGCAATGCCGCGATGGTCGCGGAGGCCATATTGGTACTCAAGCGTCTCATATAAGGAGGCCTTATCAAGAAGCCTTAGGTCATAGGGCATTCCGTTTTTCTCGTAATAAGCGGTTAACTTATTCATGATGGATCCATCGGCAGTCCCTAAAGGAATGACAAGGGCGAAGTTGGAGTTATATTGAATAACCCTTTCGAAGTCATAGATATGATAGGCGCTTACGCTAGAACCAAAGACGGAATCATATAGGGCAAGAGGGGCATAAAGCGTGTTGCCTTCGACTACCAAATCGAAGTCCTTTGCAAACTTCTCATAACCTATAGTGTAATACTCGTCTTGTGGTTTGATGAGGGTATTCGTCACGTATTTCATGTCGGCGAGCAAGGACCCGACGAGAGCGCTTGCATCCATTCCGTATGAACCTAATGAAAGTCCGCCAGCGAATTTGAATTGTTGTTTAGCGACATCCATAATGGCGACGAAAGCGTTTTCCGCTTTATCGTCTTTCACGGTGATGGAATTATTGGAGAAGGTATATGTGTAGTTGGAGGGAAGGGAGCTTTTTAGCAACTGTCCATATCCCTCGAAAGTTGTATAGAGGACGTTTTGGTAATCGGGGTGGACGTAATAAGTCATGGCCCCCTTTTTGCTATGCTCCGCCCATTTTGCGGGATCGTTGACAAGGGGTGAGACATTGGGATCCAGAAGGTCGACGACGGAATAGGTGTCAATGCTTTTTTCAACGAGTTTCACATTCTCCTTGGAAGAAGTTGCGGGGGTGGAGCAACTAACCAAAGCGAAGGTGGAGAGAATCAACAACAGGGCATTTTTCTTCATAATGCGCATCTCCTTAATGAATAAAATAATAATCGAAAAACGAGGTTATAAAAATAACGGAAATACAATTGGTATTTGAGACGTATATCTGAGTTTTGCATGTATTTTTCTGATGAATAAAATGCTATTAAGGACTCTGAAACTAGTCGACACGCGGCAAAATAGTTGATACATGTATTAAAAAACGGTGGATTGGTGATTTTTATAACTACACGAAATACCGTTATTAAGAATTGAGGCATGCCGCAACTTTTCTATTTGTGACACATCTGTGGCATCCCAAGCGATAACATATAATTAACCAACAGGAACTTTGTATATGAAAAATGAATTACTAAAGGGATTAAGCGAAGAGCAAATTGCTAAAGCCAAAGCTTGTAAGAACCAAGAAGAACTTTTAAAGCTCGCTAAAAAAGAAGGCATCGAGCTCACCGATGAACAATTAGAAGGTGTCAGCGGTGGAATGTGTACCTCCACCCCTAATGAACCATGCCGTTCATGCGGATCATGGAATGTTAAATGGGAAAAAGAGATGACTGACGTTTCGTTCCATCACTCATTTACATGCACATGCAAAGATTGCGGAGCGATCTGGCACATTGATAGTCCAAATCTTTAAGC
>ONFU01000079.1 GCA_900317165.1 uncultured Erysipelotrichaceae bacterium | reverse complement strand
GGATTAGAGACCATCGCTTCCGCAATCGGGGAAGAGGTCGCCAATCTAGAAGACGTCTATGAACCATATCTATTGATGATTGGGATGATCGATAAGACCAACCGCGGACGCGTCGCGACCGATAAGGCCTATAAGCATTTAAGGAAAAACCATCAGGGAAGGCTCTTCTAAAAGGCCTTCCTTTTTCTTTTTTCTCGAGATTATTTTTGTTGTCCTTAAATAGGCAAGGAAAGCATCTATTCGAAAATAGAAGGGACATGTATGCGTTTTTGACGCAAACTCGCTTATTTTAAGGCTCAATTCTGATCGAAAATAAGAGGAAAAAATGCCTTGAAGGCAATACTCTTTAAGAGTATTCTATTACGCGTCAGCGCGATACGCGTTATTTGACGCGTCTAACGAAGAATTCCTCTAACTTGATGAAAGGAGAATTAGCAAATGCGTAGACTGATCTCTTATTACCTTCTTGGCGGGGCGATGCTCCTAACCGTCGGTCTATTGACCGTTCCTTTAGTGCAACGCCTCAACACCGACGTCGCCTATAACGACGGCAGGTCGCTTTATTTCAAAGCCAGCCAATACGATCCCGATTCCGTCACGGGGAATTACGGCAATGACGCCGGATTATTCCTTGGGGAGACCGATAAGGACAACAAGGGCAACCCGATAATCGAGGATATCGCCGATACCTTCCGCAAAAGGCTCGATAATTATTCCTCCACCGAATACGATGTCGCGACCATTGGCTACGATACCATCAAGGTCACCTTGCGTTCCTCCCGCGATTTGGATACCAAATACCAATACCTCTCCCGTTATCTACCTTTCTCAGGCGAGGTCTATGAACTTGACGCCGCGGATACCACCTACGATGACTATCCCGATGACGATAAGTATAAGGATATCCTGAATTTCTCCGCTGCCCGCATCGAGACCCGCAACCTCGGAACAGGCGTCGATCTCCCAACCGTCATCATCCCTTTGAAAGAAGGGGAAGAATACCAGAATTCCTTCCGTAACCTCGTCTCCTATTGCGAAACCAATACGGTGGAAGAGGTCAAAGACGATGAGGGAAACGTCACGACCCCGGCGAAGAGCTGCCCGATCATCATCTGGGCCAACCGCGTCGAGACCGATACCTATGCCTCCGCGGAAAGCGATCCGAACATCCATAATCGCATCTTGGTCGAAATCCCGGCCGCGACCGCGAAATACGTCCCCGAATCCGATAAGGAAAAAGAGGAGGCCGAGCAGACCCTCTCCCTTTGCCTTGTCCCGAATTCCGCCGCTTGGAACGAAGGAAAATATGATCCGGACAAAGGCGCGGATGCCTATGAAGCCGCCTCTTTCTACCTCCAGATGCTCCACGCTTCCAAATTCGAATACGAAGTCGCCGGCAGCACCAAGGCCGAATACCGCGTCTCCTATCTCTATCAAGAAAAGGCTTACGCCAGCGTTGAGAACATCGTCTCCCTTGGCGATGGCGTCATCTATGCCTCGTTTAGCCGCACGATGATCGCGACCTTGATCGGCGTCTTCTTCATCGTCGCCGGACTTATCGCCTTCGAAAGGGCGGGAGCGATGGCGGGAGCCGTTTCGATCTTCCTCACCCCCTTCCTTAGCTTTGCGATCTTCTTCGCCTTTGGCGCGCAGTTCAACTTGGCGGCTTTGGTCGCTCTTGCCGCGACCGCGCTAATCGGTGGATTCGGCTATTTCTATTATGTTTCCCGTCTCCGCGGCGAGCTTTATAAAGGCAGGACCTTGAAGAAAGCCAACGCCGAAGCGAGCAAGAAATCCACCTGGCCGATCGTCGATATGGGCGTCGCCTCCGTTATCCTTGGCGTCTGCATGTACGCTTTCGGAGGGGATATCTTCTCCAAGGCCGGCTTGATGCTCGCGGTTGGCGGGGTCATCTCGATGCTTGTCAACCTCATCATCACGAGAATCCTCATGTGGATCCTTACCAACGATGACACCATGCAATCCTCCTTCCCGAAGATGCTTAGGGTCAACGAGAAACTCATCCCCGATCTCCTTAAGGAAGAGAAGCAATCCTATTTCGGCCCATTCGCGAACAAAGACCTCAAGAAGGGCCGCAAGATCGGTCTTATCGTCTCCGCGGTCTTGTTGGCCGCCGGAATCGGAACGACCGTCGCCTTCCAAGCCGTTAACGGCACCCCCTATAACGATCCATCCTTAGGATCAAGCGAGACCTCCCTCCGTTTGGAGATCCGCTCCACCGACCAAAACAAGATTTCCGGCACCACCGCGGCCGCCCTTTATTCCTCTAGCGAACTCCGTGGCCTCGATAACACGGGCGCCCCGCGTCTTCTCTCCGCCTTCGAGCTCGATGGCAAGATCCTCGATAACCTCGTCGATGACATCAAGCTTTCCGAACCGAAACTCGTCTATTACACCCCAGATGCCGGGGAAGGCGTCTCCGAATATTGGTATACCTACGACATCTCCTTCAAGTCCTCCATCGATTTGAAGAAGGACCACGCGATCAAGGTCTGGAACGGGGCCTTAGATGCGGATGATAAGCCTGTCTATGTCGAAGCGGCCTCAAGCGATATCAACGAAGCCCTCTCCGAAATGATCGAGCTCCGTTATATCTCTGAAGTTAGCGACTTCAACGCTCGCTTTGCCTCTATTGTCCACGCGGAAACTCAGCCCTATCTTTGGCAAGTCACCCTTGCCTTAGGCGTCGGCTTTGCGATCTCCGCTCTCTATTTCATGCTTCGTTTCCGCCCAGGAAAAGGCCTTGCCCTCTCGATTTCTGGCTTTGCCCTATCAATATTTGGCACCCTCTTCCTCGCCGCGACCCGTATCCCAGCGGCCCCAATCGTCGCGGTTGGCGTCGCCCTTTCCTCCATCGCGATCCTCGCCTATGGCTTATTCATCCTTAACGGCGAGAAGGAATACGCGAAGGAAAGCAAGGAAAAGGAGAAGGGAACCCTCGAATTCAAGGTCGATTCACTCGAGAAGGCAACGACCTATGAAGCCGGGAACGTCATGACTTTCTCCGCCTATGCCGCTTATATCGCGATCGTCTATTTCGGCTTTGGTCCCTATGTTTATAGCAGGGTCTATGTCGGGGCCTTCATCGCGATCGTCCTTGGATTGCTCTTCATGATCGTTTGCTTCCCCGGCGTTGCCTCTTTCTTGATGAAGATCTTCGGTAAGATCCATATCCGCGCGCCAAAACGCAAAAAGAAGAAGACGACCGGTCAACTCATGAAGAAGAAGACCAGCGAAGCCGAGGAATCGATTTTCATCGGTATCAACGACTAAAAAGAAAGGAAGGACTTAATGGAAAGCCTGAAGCAAAGGTTGCTTGATTATTACGGGCTGACTGAGGATGATTACATCTCCTTTTCCAAAGAGCCTTCCTTTTCCTTATTCCCTCGCATTGACGACGAACCTTCCGTAAAAGAAGGCAAGGCCTTGATCGAGGCCTCCTTAGAAGCAAGGCAAAAAATTCTCATCTATGGGGATTATGACGCGGATGGGATCCTCGCGACCTCAATCCTCACGAGGACCTTCCTCTTGCTCCATCATCACGTTTCCTTCTTTATCCCTTCCCGTTACACGGATGGATATGGACTAAACATGGAAAACGCCCAGAAGATCCTCAAAAGCGGTTATGGCTTGGTGATCCTTGTCGATAACGGGGTCAGTTGCTTTGATGAAGTCGCATATCTTAGGCAAAACGGAGTCAATGTCTTGATCATCGATCATCATGAACTCCCATCTTCTTTGCCTCCCGCAAACGCGATCATCCATGATGGGCTGCTCCATTATGGGGATGCCCGTATATCCGCGGGCTGCCTAAGCTTCCTTTTCTCAATCACCCTCCTTGGGATGATCGACCCCTATCTATTGACCTTGGGGGCCATTTCCCTCATCACCGATTTGATGCCGATAAAAGGGCAAAACCGCGTCTTGGTGGGTCTAGCCTTAAGGAAGATCAGGGAACTCGAATTCCCCGAGATTATGATGCTAACGAAGCATCGCTATATCGATGAAAGGGTTTTGGGCATCGAAATCGGCCCGAAGATCAACGCGATCGGGAGGATGCTTAAAGCCCATGAATGCCAAAAGCTCGTCCATTATTTCGCTGAACTTGAGGCCAAAGACAAGAACAAGACGGCCTTTTGGGCCGAGGAAATCAATACTTCGAGAAGGAACAAGGCCAATGAAGCCGAAGCGAGTCTTCGGGTCGATGACAACGTCCCTGGCATCATCTTGAAGGCCAATATACTCGAAGGGCTTAACGGGATGCTCGCGGGGAGATTGCTCGATAAATACAATAAACCCGTCATAGTCTTATCCGAATCTAGCCTCAACAAAGAAGAATTAGTCGGTTCCTTCCGTTGCAAGGAAGGCTGTTCGTTCCTTCTTTTCCAAGAGGAAGCCGCCTCTTTCCTCCTTAGAAGCGGAGGTCATCCTTTCGCGGGGGGCTTAACCATAAAAGCAAAGGATTACGATGAATTCGCGAGATTCTTCCTTTCATTCGCTTCAAACCATCCGCACGTTGAGAAAAAGGAAGAGGCCATTGAGCTCCTTCCTAGCGAAATAAACATGGATTCCTATCGCCTCATCCGTAAATTCGGGCCCTTCGGCAAGGATTTCGAGGAACCGAAATTCATCATCCGCGATTTCCCCGTCGAGAATATCGTCTTCTCCAAGATGGGGACTTCGGTTAGGACGGAGATAAGCCAAGGGAATTACCTCGTGGCCTTCAAGGTCAGCAAAGATGACATCATCGGGGATAGGGTCTCCTTCAAAGGCAATCTCCACCTCAACGAATTCAACGGACGCATCTACGTCGAATTCCAGGGGAAGATGGTTCGGGAGATGGAAGAAAAGGCCTAACCTATATTATATAATATATAAGGAAGGGAAATGATTTAT
>ONFU01000061.1 GCA_900317165.1 uncultured Erysipelotrichaceae bacterium | reverse complement strand
TCTGGTCCAATGACCTCGACCTTTATTTTGCCTTATTGTCTTGGCTTCTCTTTTGCAAGAGGACAAGACGTCTATCTTTATGGTTTTGGCTTGGTTGCTTTGGTAGCTATGATGCCTCTAGTGGTGCTACAGGGCTTAGGTCTTGTCGACATCATCCGCAGAAACATCAGGCTTTCCCAAGCGAGAAAGCGTATCGTCGAACCAAACGATGCGCAGGTCATCCATTTCGATTTTGAGAATGTGGAGGTGGCATAATGGCAGAGATCACGCCTTACGATAAAACTCATCGCCTTCACAAATTGCTGCTTGTCTGCGTTGTTGTTAACGAGGGGCAAGAGGAGGCAATTGCTCAGCTTTGTTATCAAAACGAAGCCTATGCCTGCTTTATGACAAGGGGTAGGGGCACCGCTTTGAACACTTGGATGGAAGTTACCGGCATCGGCGAACTAAGGAAGGTCATCGTCTTCTCGATAATTCGCGACGATACGTGGAATTTGCTAAGAAAAAGCATTGAACAAAGGTTTGCTGTTAGCAAAATATCCAAAGGCATTGCCTTCTGCGTTAATCTAACAAGCGTTATGTCTATCTCGGTTTACAAGATGCTAGGAAATATTAGGATCTTCGAAAACGCCGTTGAGGACGATGGAAAGAAGAAAAAAAAGAAAATCATTGGGGGAAAGAAAAAATGACCGAAATGAATGATGGAAAATACGAAGCCATATTCTGTATCGTCAACAAAGGCTTTACCGACCTCGTCATGACTGCCGCAAGGGCCGCAGGAGCGCGAGGCGGCACCGTTCTTTCCGCTCGTGGAACGGGAAACAAGGAACTTGAGCAATTTTTCGGTGTAACGGTTACACCGGAAAAAGAAATCGTAATGATCCTTGTGCCTATTGAGATTCGCGATAAGATTCTTCTTGCGGTCAACGATGGGGCCGGCATGTCCACCAAAGGACAGGGGATTGCCTTTTCCTTGCCCGTATCCGATCATATCGGAATCATCCCTCCAGAAGAGAAGGCCGAAGAAAAGAAAACCACAGGAGAATAATTAGGGCTTTATGGCGTTATTCAAGGATCAAAACCCAGTTAAGACTCGCGTTCTGACCTTTTTCAATAACGTCAAAGACGCCGAATTCTGGAAAGAAAAGTTCTCCTTCCTAAAGAACTGGAAGAGCCCTTTCTACTTTGTTCTGTTCACTATAATAGTCGGATTCCTTTGGTGCATATTCGGCTTGGCCACGAATAATTTTTCCAGCGCTTTTAACTGGGACTATTCACATCAATACCTGCCCTTTGCCCAAAGCTATCACGATACATGGCGTCATTTCTTTACGACCGGGGAGTTCATCCTTTACGATAACGTAACCTTCATTGGATCGGATAACATTGGTGCGAATGCCTATTATGGGTTATTTGACCCATTCATGATTTTGATTTCCTTCTTCCCTAGGTCTGCCGTTCCCCAAATGTTTGCCTTGGCGACCATTGCCAAACTCACTTTGGCGGTTGTTTTCTCAAGGATGTTCCTCAAATATCGTGGCATTTCCGAAGGAGCCGCGAGATTTGGGGCTATCGCGATCGGATTCTCGGGGTATTTGAACTTCATGGTTGGCTTCCCGACATTCGTCAGCGCTTTAACCTACGTCCCATTGGTCCTCTACGGCATTGAGAGGGTCTTAAAAGAAAAGAAAGTCGGGGCTTTGAGCATCGGTATTTTCTTGATGATGGTCTCCTGCTTCCTCCTTTTGGTCACTATGTGCATTTGGGGCGTCATCTATGCCGCCTTCCGCTATTTTGTGACCTTTAAGGACCGCAAAGCCAAAGATAACGTGTTGGTGATATTAATCGGAATATTGGGCTTTGCAATCGGTCTCATGCTTTGCATGTGGGTTTTATTGCCGTCTTTGCGCCTATCGAGTATGACCGGAAGAACCGCGAGTATCGGCGCTGCCTATAAAGACGGGTTGATAGAGGCCATCAAGAACAAGGATTTCAGAACCTTCTTCCAGTTAATCTTCCTAGAAGTCGGAGAAAGCCCAGCCAGGGAATTGATGAGCCTTGTATCTTTCTTCTACCCAACTGGCGGATTTATCGCGCTTCCTTTGGTTAGAGCCAACAGCTCCAATGCTTACGATGCTTGGACCGCGGCGATATTCTGCTACACGCCCTTCGTAATTCTCTTCTTCCAAGGTTTGTTACATAGCATCGCCCAAAGGAAGATAAGCCACATTTTCGGTATCCTTGGATGCTTGTTCTTCGCATTTACGACATTCGGCTATTATTTCTTCTTCGGGTTCTCTGGAAACGGATATGGAAGATGGCTATTCGTTCTTGTTCCTAGCATCGTCCATTATGGGTGTTGGGCTTATGACCAAAGGAAGGATTCGAATAGGTGGATACCTTTAGCGGGTTCGGTTTTGGCCCTTATTATGACCATTTTGGCCTATTGCATAATCTTCTGGATGCTCGAATCTAGAAGATTCGATTGGGTGAATTATTCCACTTACTATAAGAGCGAATATTTGGTCCCAACCGATGAATTCAGTGGACTCATCAGAAGCTATTACCTTTACTATCAAATTGCTTTGATAGTTTTCGAGTCGGTTGTCTTGCTTGTTGGATATAAGAAGAAGTGGCTCAGCCACGTTATGCTGATTTTCGTCGCCGCCGAAGCTATCGCCATGGGCAACACGGCTTATTTCTATGTTGGCTTGTGGAATACGAAAACCTATTACATGAACGGGGAACAAAGTTTGAACTCCGCATTATATGTAGCTTCGAAAATCGATGCACGGGGCGAACCATTTTACCGTGTCGATTCAGATCACGCCCATACGACCGATAACTTCCAATATGCTTTCGGTGAAGCGGGTTCAGGTTCTTTCCATAGCTTAATCAATTATGATGACATCGAATTCTGCTACATGAATTACATGCTTGGAACCCCAATCGTCAATTCCAAAAAGGCCTATAACGATACGGCCATTACCGATTATGGTTGGTCTGGCTATTACCGCGATCGTCGTTATGGCACCGATTACGCCCTCGGATATCGCTACCTTGTAAGAAGGAACCTCCCAAGCGGATCCGACGTCTGGAATGGCGAATCCGTTCCTTTTGGAGCCGTCGAAATACCTGAATATTCGCAAAATAGGACCGATTACCGCGTTTATCGCGTCGATGAGCAACATATGCCATATTTAGGGCACGCCGTCGATTCTTCGCTTCTATTTAGAATGAACCGTAACGAAGCCGGCACCGCTTCCGATTTCTATGGTTCCTCCTTCCGCAGCAACGTCAACACCATCCATTCTAACCACGTTAGAAACGGCGAAATCTTTATGCGTGGGGCGATTATCGACGATAAGGTTGAATTGCCCGAAGTTTTCGAAATCAAAAACACCAAAGGCATAACCGCCGCGGCGTTGAACGAGGAATTCGGCAGAAGGGTCTTAAGCAGTGGCAGCGGTTTGAAATTTGAGAACTATAAGCCTAAATCAGGCGATTATCTCTATGCCTCCAAAAACGCTCTTTACTATAACGAAGGCTTAGGATACATCGTTAACCATTATGATACGAAAGCCCAGATAACCTCTGCTAGCTCCACAGTTGCCGGCAAAGACCACATATTGATTAGCCCAACTTCTGGAACCTATTTCAATGATGAAGAAGAAGGGGCCTATTTCCTGATAACAAAGAGGACCAACGAGACTCAAAGGAACTTGGACAAGAAGAATTTCCTTAAGCAGCCTCGCGTTATATTCTACGGGGCTTCTGGAGAGGTTCTTGGCTATGATGGATCCGCCTTTGGAACTCTAGGAGAAGGCGGGAAATTCGAGAATTGGCAGCTGGGCTATGCTGGATCGTCAGGTTTCTTTGCTAGAGGCAAAGTTGCCTATATCTGTTTGATTTGGCCATATTTAGATTCAGCGGATACCAAGAACGCCCAAAGATTGGATCCTAACGATTACCGTATTACCTGCATTGGGGCCAACGAGATGAATGCCATCACCAATAAGGCTTACGAAGACCGCCTTCAGGACGTTAAAAAAGTGAAAAACGGATACACGTTCCACACGAATTACGATTCGATGAGGATTATTAGCACGCAGCTAGGATACGATTTAGGCTGGAACGTCACCGCGATTGATGAAAGCGGAAACCGCACCAAATTGCAATCCATTAGGGTCGATGGTGGTCTCCAAGGCTTTGTGGCTCCTGCCGGCAAAGCAAGCTATGAGATGATTTATTTCACCCCAGAGCTTAATAAAGGCATCGTCCTCGCCATTGCTGGCATTGGCTTATATGGTGGATATGTCATCCTTTCATTTATCCTCGATACCAAGAGGATAAAAAAAGAGATGAGCCTTAAGGGCGCATCTCCTAAATAATTATTTAGTTATTGTCTTTGAACGTCTTTAGATAAATCGCGTATACGCGGTTTTTCTTTACGCCCATGTTCTTGGCAACGTTTTCTACGGCTTCTTTGCCACTGCGCTCAAATTCAAGCTCATCGCGCAAAGCAAGACAAATCATGTTGTCGTCGACTTCTACGGATGCGTTTGGCTTACCTTCGACGATTATGACCATTTCCCCACGTAATTCGTCTTCCCCTAGAATTGCTAGTTCCGGAAGCGTACCGCGGATGAATTCCTCATGAACCTTCGTTAATTCCCTTGCTATTACGGCTTTCCTTGGGCCAAATACGGCACACATTGCGACGAGGGTTTTGGTAATGCGGTGTGGCGATTCATAGAATATAAGGGTTTCTTTTCTTTCCGATAGTTCCCTTAGTTCATCGTTGCGGGCTTTCTCTTTGGGAGGGAGGAACCCTTCAAAATAGAAGTGCTCCGAATCGAGCCCCGAACAAACAAGGGCGTTTATGGCGGCGCAAGGCCCTGGGACTACGCTAACGCGGATATCGTTTTCCAAGGCTTTGGCCACAAGGCGGGAACCAGGATCGGAAACAAGAGGATATCCGGCATCGGAAGCATAGCAAACCTTCTTGCCTTCTTTTATTAGCTCTATGGCCTTGTTTGATTCTTCTTCCTCATTGAAATCGTGACAGGAATGGAGATTCTTCTTCCCGATTTTCAAACAAGAAAGAAGCTTTTCGGTGTTTCGGGTATCTTCACAAAAGATATCGTCAGCCTCCGAGAGGGCCTTGATTCCTCGTGGGCTCATATCCTCTAGGTTACCGATTGGGGTGGCAACCAATGTTAAAAGAAGGGAATCTTGAGAGAAATTCAAGCCTTTGGTAACGCTCATTCTCCGGTTCCTTTCGGTCCCCTATTGTCTGGGCGGTTATGGTTATTCGGGCGGTGATGACGATGGAACCTATTATTATCTTTTCTTCCCTCGCCTCCCTCATTTCTTTGGGGATTTGCAGGGTTTTGGTTATTATTGCGGGGATTTTTATTATCGCGATGTTGTTCATTTAAACGCCTATCACCACGGTTGTTCTGATTGCGGTTATGATGGTCTCTGCGGTCATTGCGATTGCGATCCCTGCGGTCATTCCTATCGCGCCTTTCCTCGTTTCTTGGAGAATCGTTTTTCTCTTCGGTTTTGGCGGGCTCAGGAACTATATGGAAATCGGGGAGATGGTATTCTTCCTTGGCCACTGTTTCTTCGGTCTTTGGAGTGTAGATTCCCTTTTCCATGTCCCTATATTCTTCGAGGGTCACATTTTTGACGTCGCTTTTATCCGAATTGACTAAGCGAACAGTTCTAGAAACGATATTGAAGGAATTGACGCTATAATCGCCTTCATCCAATCTCACGGTTTGGCCGATACGGGGGAAATCCTTTTTCTCCAAAGTATAGGTTTCGTCTTCATATGCTAAACAGCACATCAATTTCTCACATGGTCCGGAATACTTTTGGGCGTTGATGGCAAGCATCTGGTTCTTCATCTTCGAAATACCAATGGATTCGAAAGTCGTAAGGAAGGTCGAGCAACATAAAGGCAATCCGCAGATGCCTAGGCCTCCAACCATTTTCGCCCTATCACGAGCAGCGATTTGCTTTAAGTTGACCCTTGCTCTAAACCTAGATCCCAAAACGGGGAGGAGTTCGCGGAAATCAACGCGATATTCGGTTGAGGTATAGGCTAATGTAATGACCGACCCATCGAAGGAATAGGAGGCGGAGGTGAAATCCATCGGAAGATTCTTCGCGTTTGCCTCCTTTTGGGCAATAGCAATCGCTTCTTTTGCTTTAGCGAGGTTTTGCTCGTGGGTTTTAAGCTCGGCTTTTGTCGCTTTATGGTAAATTGGACGAAGGGTCATATCGCTTTTGTAGGCGGCGGTATTCATGACCGCGGTGGAAACTGTCGCTATATCCGTA
>ONFU01000004.1 GCA_900317165.1 uncultured Erysipelotrichaceae bacterium | reverse complement strand
GTTGGTCCGTTCCCGCGGCCGCCTTGAGCGGCAGCTGGTACCAGAGGGCTATGTTGCCCGAAAATGCAAAACCACCGGATTGTCCGGTGGATAATTATTCGTTTACTCTTCTTTGGTTTTTTCAGGGTTCTTCTTCGAACCCTTCTTTGAGGTTTTCTTCGAACCTTTTTCCTTACGCTCGTTTTCTTTTCTTTCGGCCTCGAGTTTCATTTCCCTAGCAATGTCCTTTAGGCTCATGCCTTCAAGCTCTTCGTAGGTGAGTTTTCTACGGCTTGCTTCCCTAACCTTCTCAACGCGGTGAGGAAGGGAAGATGCGGGGGACATGACAACGTTATCCTTTCTTTCCCTAAGCTCAATCTGCTTGTAGGGGATAACGATGTGATTACGTTTGAATTCATCGAAGACGTGTTCCATTACGTAATAATAGACGTCCCAATAATCCTCTTTGTCACACCAACAAGTGGCGAAGAAGGAGATGGATGATTCGTTTAATTCCTTCAAACGGCAGGAGGGCATTGGATCAAGGTAAATCTTGCCGTTGCTCTTCATAACGTCGGTGACGACCTTGGCGACCAAAGCCGTATCGGATTCATAGGCCACCCCGAAATTGAAGCTGACCCTACGAAGGGGGAAGGCGCCCAAATTGGTAACGGGCGACCCCGTCATCGTGCTATTTGGCAAGGTGACGAGTTTGCTGTCTGGGGTTTTTAGGGAAGTGAAGAGGAAATTGATATCGATGATGGAACCCTCGACTCCCGCGACGATGATATAATCGCCGGTTTTGTATTTCTTACTGCCAACAAGGATCAATCCACTCGCGACGTTAGATAGGAATTCCTTCAAGGCGACGCCTATAGCAAGGATTGCCGCGGATAAGGAAGTGGTGATTCCGGAAATCGGCACGCCGACGATGGCCAAAAGGACCAATACAAGTGTTAGGAAAAGGAAGAAACGGATTATCGCGAGGATAAATTTCGCGGCCACCTCGTCCATCTTCCTATATCTAAAGATGCGGCGGAGGCTTCCCATAATGATCCAAATAAGGATCCAACCGATAATCAAAATCGAAAAGAACTTAACAATGTTCCAAACATTGTCTTGGAAGAAACTAACGACTTTATTCCAAAATTCTTCCCAGTTCATCCTTAATTACCTTCGCTAGCCTCCATCACGGCCTTAATCGCGGCTTCTTGCTTTCTTTTGAGGTAGGCATCATATAAATCTGGTGGGATATCATCCATTCTGACCCCGAGGACTCCAGGGACCTCTTCCATGACGATGACCTCAACGCCGGTTGAAATATCATCGGAGGCCATGACGCAGCCTTGGCAGGCCCCGACCATCGATACATAAACGATCCCATCGCGGAAACCGATGAGCTCAATATCCCCGCCATCCCTACGAAGGAATGGACGTATTTTGTCGATTGTCGCCTCGACTAGGCGAATTGTTTCTTCGTTATCCATAAAAGAGTTGCCCTTAAAGGCAAGGCATATTGTAGGAGTCTAACGACGATGAATCAATAAATTTGATTCCTTGAAGAATCATAGACCGATAATCTCGGGGTGTTTATCCAGGATTTCGACCGCTAATTCCAAAAAGGGGAGTTCGCGTTGCTTTACTAATCCCTCAAACCCGCCTTCATGTTGGTTCCTTAATAATTCAAGGGCATCATGCCTATCGAAGAAGGGGGTTTCCTTGATTAGGAAATCGCCTGCCGAAACGAAATGTTTCCTCGTTTCCCCGCTTATCCTTGCTAGAAAGAATGAATGATGGTTATAACGTTTTGAAAGATTGTAGGCGTCAAGGACCTCTCCTAGATAGCAAATCTCCTTAATGGAATAACCCATCTCCTCATCGATTTCCCTTTGCAACGCTTCAAAAGGGGTTTCTTCGTTTTCCGCGCCTCCGCCAGGAAGTTCGTAATAGATTGAATCCCCATATTTATCGTTACGGTGAACATGATGAAGGGCTATCTCGCCTTTATCGTTGATGATGATTCCGCGAGAGCATTCACGGGGAACGGGGGCCATTTCTCCTTTTGGGTAATAGGGGTCCTCAAGGACGAGATTCAATGGATTATCGCATAATGGGTCGCTCATTTTATGGCCTTCTTCCCTTTATTCCATTCGTAATTGAACTGTGAAAGGATGGCTTTAAGCATTTTGGTAGCCTGTCCGTTTTCCTTTGTTTCGGCGTTGATGAAGATCATGTCCGAATCATCGCCCTTAAAAGGACTTCCCCCGCTTTTTTGGTATCTTTCCCCGTAGGCGGATTCAATATTGATCAACCCGACTTTTGGATTCCATTCCGCGTCGCAGAATATACAACCCTTAAGGATTGGGTGGTGTTCGTAGAACCTTATCTCCATATCTAAGCCTGGATCGTTCTTACTGTAGTAGTCGATAAGGTCGCGGATACCTTCGGATTTGTTCCTTGGCCTTTTGACTTCCGGTCTAGCGTTATCGATTTTTTCTTCCATTTCCTCAATGTCGGGGTCACGGAGAAGGATCCTTATGGATTTATGCTTATATTTTTTGGAAACGATGTCGTTATACCTAATCGACCCTCCGAAGAGGTCTTTCTTGAATACCGATCCGCCGTATCCGAAATAAGCCATGTTCTGGTATTTGTTCTCATCGCGAAGAAGCTGACGGAACATATCATCGTAATCATCGCTTTTGAAATAGGAAATCGTCTCCACGGGGGCGATGATTTTTGGGCTAAGCTCCTTTTTGAGGTTCTTGTCTAGCCACATATCCATCTCGGCTTCGGAAGCGACTTTCTCGGAGTCGAGCTCGACGCGGTTCTTGTAGCCCCAGAACTTCATGATTGTTTCCTTATCGCGGAAATAACGGGGGCCGTTTATCGCCAAAATCGCATCGGCAATCGTGGATATCTCCGATTCATCAGGCACATAGTTATCGATATAGACAGGAACGATTTTGATTTCATCGTATCTTCTATCGATGGCCGCGAGCTCCTTCGCTGTGACACAGTTCTCGTTGAATTTGCCGTCTTTGAAGAAATCGTAGGTGAAGCCCCTAACGAAAACGATGATGACGTTATTCGCGGAGCCTAAAAGGAGAGGGATATCGGAAACGTAGTTGCCGGCCCCTTGCTTTTGGGAATACCAAACCCTTTCGTAATCCCATTCCTTCTCTCTTTCCATGGCCGCCAAAATGGCCGCGCCCACCCATTTGCCGCTGCTGCGATAGCAAATGAACGTCTCGATTTCCTTATTCTTCCAGTCAACTTCGCGTATCATGTTGGTTCCTCGATAAATAATAATATCCTCTAGGCCCATCTTTTTGAAGACTATGAGCTTTTCTTCCTGATTTCCTTTTCTTTGTATAAGAAAACCTATAAACTTAATAACACACAAAAAGCCGTTCGGAAGGAAGGTAAACAATAATGGAAGAAGTCAAAGGTTTGTCGTTCCCGATTCTTTCGGGTGAGATAATGGAGGAATTTCAAAACCAAAGGAACATTGTCATCGCCGAAGCGATTTCGGATGACCTTGCCCTCAAAGTCATGCTGTTGCTCCGCCATATGGACCAGCAATCCAATGACCCCATCTATCTTTATATCAATTCCGGCGGCGGTTCCGTCACGGCTGGTTTGACGATTGTCGATAACATGGCCCTCGTGAAATCGCCTATTTACACCGTTTGCTATGGCATCGCCGCCTCAATGGCCGCTGTCATCTTCGCTTCCGGCGAAAAAGGCCACCGTTACATGACCGCCCATAGCGAGCTTATGATTCACCAACCTTGGAGCAACGCTTCCATCTCCGGGCTAAAGGAAACCGATCTCGTCGGCATCGCCGAAGAGATGAGCAACACCAGACGCAAACTCGAGACCATCCTTTCCGACGCTTCCGGCAAGAGCCTCGATGAAATCCATATCGCTTGCGAAAAGGATAATTACCTCGATCCCGAAGAAGCCATTGCGATGGGTTTGGCCGATAAGGTCATCCAAAGCGGTAAAACCGGCAAAGTCGAAGGATAAAGCATGCGATATTTCCACCTCAACCCAGCTGATATCGATGAAGGCGACGCCTATTTTGAGGCTGACCGCGCAGACGCTATCATCAACGAACTCAACTATGTTGAAGAAACGCGTTTTTATGATTTAAGCGCAGCCAAAGACCGCGACATTTTCATTATCGGCGAGGCTGAGGAAGCACTTCCGTTCCTTTTGTCCTTGGCCAAAATAGACAAAGAAGGGCTCCTCGACGCCGAATACATTCCTTTATGCAAAGAAGGAAATGAGGAAAATTATCCTCTTGAGGAATTCGGCAGGCTATTGAGGGTCAGCAAAAAAGACGAAGCCATCGTCTTCTTCCCTTCCCCTCAGACCGAAGAAGCCAAAGAAGCGAGGGATATGATTCTCGGAAATCTCCCAAGGATTAGAAAAACCGCGAACGTCTATATCTATGTCGTGGAAGAGCAACCGAATTATTCAAGCGATGTGCAAATCGTTAATAAAGTTGGAATCAAATACCATATCTTCCGTAGGTCCGCGGTCCAATTCACCGTATCAGCCTTAATCAAGGACTGTTTTGAAAGAGGATTTAATGGGGAGACCTTCCACATTTGCGGGGCCAACGAGGATGTCGTTGACGTAATGAAGGGTGTCGCTTCCTCCATGAAGGGCTTCGATAAGCCGATGGATCTATTCGTCGATGAGGACGTTTTCTTCACTTTTAACATCAATCGTTATTTCGAGGCTTTAAAGCATAACGAATACATGTCCTCGCTAATTCGCTTCCGTATCGGCGATTGCGACGACATGAGAGAAGACCATGTTGTCGTCTATTTAGCGGATGAGAACAACCGCTTATGGGACTTCCTCAACGAAATGAGGTATATCGATGAGGTGAGGAGGCTCTATATCCTTATCCCTCGTCCAACCTCCTATGCCTATATGGAGGAATCGCTTTCCAAGGAACTAGGCTTCCCAGTCACCGTAATCGGCCTCCAAAGCCCATTCGCGGATTCCCTTTTCCTCTCGCCAAAGGATTCCATGATGGAGAAGGCCGCCTATTATCTAGGGACCTGGGATAAGACGATCCAAGATATCGCAATTCCTATGGGTGGGCATGAATCGCCGATCCCCCATATCGGTTTCTCCGACGATTTCCATTATCTAGCTCCCTCTAGGTCACCCTTACTCTACAAGAAGGTTTTGGATTCCTCCCCAATAGAGGATATTTCCTCTGCTTTATTCGCTAAATCCGGTAGCCCCTTGGTCCACGCGGCTTTATCCAATAAATCACACGTCGATGGCAACCTTGTTTATCGGGAAATCAGGGAATGCTACACGAAGGATTGCTTGATGAAGAGGTTCGCCTCCTTCGAACATGATTGTTGGGCCTTAAGGAACTTTTTCTACAATTTCGAAAACTGGGAGAAGAAAAGCGACCTCCTCGTTCCTTTCGATCAGCTTGTGAAATCCTTCGCGCCTAAAGACATCAACGGTTACGATAAAATTGGCGAGAAGGATATCGTCTTCTCTGATTTCTGCATGGGGTTGGCCTTCCTCTTTGATTATGGCCTTCTCGATGACATCAAAAAGACCAATTACCAAGAGGCTTTCGATAAGGCTAGAGAATCAAAGGAAATCAACGTCAAAGAAGTAGTGGAGGAATATAGCCTTTCCCAAAACGAATTCTCCACTTTCGTCTATGAGGCAAATAGGAGGGGCCTGCATCTATTTTTCGATAAAAAAGAGGAAATCCATATTCCTTCTTCTTTATGGAGAAACAAAATGGAGGTCAATCCATTTACCCAAACATTCCTCATCTTGGGCGAAAAGGATGAGTCGATAAAAGGCATCGGAATTAACGATATCTTAAGGATCGAAGGAGAAGATGGTATGGGCTTCTTGGTTTTGGAGGCCTCCTCTTTCCATTCCCCGAACGAATTATTGAACGCCTTGAATACTGAATATATGGATGATGGGGAAGGATTCAAAGGGAAGACCTTCCGTTTCCAATGGGCGAACGTCTCCTATAGATTGGGATTAAGGCTATGCCGCGTCTTGCCTTTTATCGATAAAGAACTCAACAAACTCGAAAACCTCCAAAAGGTGAGGGCGGCTTTGTATAGTTATGACATTTCAAGGAAAACGGATTTCCCCTATCTGAGGATGGAGGCTTGGAATATCCTTGGTTTAGATAAGGCCTTCCTCAGTCTTTCCGTCAAGGAGCAACTCGAGCTTCTTGATCCTCGCGGCGAGGCCGTTGCTATTCTCGATATGCTTTCCTTGAATCAGGAAATCGGAGAAAAGGGCCTTGACGTCACCAAAGAACTGATAGATGAAGTAGCGACCCTTTTGGATTCTGGCGAAAGGTCGTCAAACCTTGAGGAATCTTCTTTCCTAGGATCCTGTTTAAGCGAAGAGGAACCCCGTTACATCAAATTGAAGAAAGAATACCCAAATATCATCCTCTCCCCTTTGTTCGCGGGTATCCTTTTGGCTGATGAAAGAAACCTTGTCAACCTCCTTGACGGCGCATCCTCATTCGATGAAAAAACCTTTATCGAAAATGGGCGTTTCATCCATTCCGATCAAGGAACAAACGGGATTGAGGCGTTTAAACAAGCCTTCGCTTCTTTTGATAAGGATAAGGAGGGCTTACTTTCCTTAACCGCGGTTTATCCTTTCTCTAATATCGCAAGCCGCTTCATTGCCCATAAATTCAAGGAAGCGGGACTACTTAAGGAAGAAAACCTTGGCGTTTCCAAACTCCCCGTCTCAGCCGATGTCTTCAATTCGTTTAAGAATGGAACCGCGCTTGATAGCACCGTCCTTTCTTCCTATTTCTCGGCCTTGCTCCATTGCTTGCTTTGCCTTGAAGACGAGGATTTAGGAAAGATAATCGAGGACAACCAAATATTCGAGCTTATTTGCAAAATCGAAAGCGCCTATCTTCAAATCGAGGAGGCCGCCCCATACCGCTTGAACGATTTCCCTTCTTGCATGGGTGCCTATTATTATCGGTTTACGGACATCCTCCTTCCTTTGACTGGCTTCGAAAAGTCGCTTTTCTTCGCTTCTCTTAGGGGCGAATTCGAAGCGTTTAGGCTTGGGTCCATAGAAGAACATAACGCGCTAAACGCTTTAGGGGATTTCGCCTTTGCGATGGCCCCACAACAATGGAATCAGATTGCCATGGCCGCGAAAAAAGTGTGTGTCCGCGAGGTACCGATAAACGCGAGAAGGATTGAGCCTTCATATAGGAATCCCGATTACCCCGTTTTCTATAAAGCCTGTAGCGCTCTAGGCGAAATCGACCAAAGCGACCTTATCAATTCGTTTACCTTAACCCATCGCGATAATGAGAAATTCTTTTATGAATTCGGTAAGAAAAAAGTTAGGTTCCTCGAGGTAGGGAAGATATACGGCTTCGGTCGAACATACACGATAGCGACCCCATCCGAGGATTCGGAGGATTACTTAGTTGGCGATTTATATATCTTCTATAAGGATGTCCGTCACAAAGATGACTATTTCCTTGAGGAATCGCCAGCAAGAATTAATCAACTATTAGAGAATATCCAATTACGGGAGGATGACGATGATTGAACGAAAATTCGAAAACAAGCTCCTAGCCTTAGCGAAGGAGCCGGGGTTTGAAAGCCTTCAAGACCTCGCGACGACCTTGGAGAGGATCGGGGAAAAGAAGCTCGCTTCCGGCGGTTCTTTGGTTTTGCCTAACCTCTTCCTTTCCACTAACGAAGGCTATGACTTCGAAACGATCCTTTTATCTCTTGAGGAACTTCTTGACCATTACGGGTTGATGAAATTCTCAGGACCGGTAAGGCATTATGAGCTTAGCCTTGATTATTCGATGCCGAATGCCCCCGATTTTCCGGCCTTCACCGCCCTTTACGATGCGGTCGAGAAATACCTTGCGAGGTTTAATCACGCCTATAGCGGGATCCTCGTCATCGATATCACCGATTGGGTGGTGCGTTCAGCGACGAGCGAGAAGAAATTCCTCGATTTCCTTCATTATATGTCGGAGGTCGATGAAAGGACCCTCGCGATCTATGTCGATATGAGCGGGTCCCCGTCTAAGGCCGATTTGGCTTACCGCCTTCTTATCACCAAGACGAGGCTAGAGAAGCTTCGCCTCGTCCTCGAAGACCCCAAAGTCGCTTTGAATGTCCTTGAGAAAGAACTTTCCTCTTTTGGCTTTTCCTTGGATAAGGAGGCCAAACAAGCGATTATCCCAACCCTTAAGGCCATCTTGAACACCAAAGGCCATGAAGGCCCTTGGACCATGCATCAACTTGCCGAGGATATCGTCTATAACGCCTATAAGAACGAGGGCGAACTCAAGACTACCGTTACCAAGGAAGCCCTTAAGCCATTCCTCGAAGGAGGCAAATGGCTCCTAGATTTCGTCGATAAGAAACGTTACTACATGGGACTCGTGGGGGAATAGATATGAGCAAGAGCTATAGATTCAGAAAATATACGGGCGATAGGAGTTTCCTCAACCGTTTCGCCTCCGAAGAGGAAATCAAGTCGATCCTCAACCGCGTCGACCTCACCAAGGATATCGAGCTTAACCATGGCGGCGCGGCCTTCATCTCCGATACCAAGGAAGCCTATGTCGATGATGGCGATTACCATACCCTCATCCTAGGCTCGACTGGTTCGATGAAGACGAGGCTATTCATTATGCCAACCGTCTTTACCCTTGGATTAGCGGGCGAGAACATGGTCATCACCGACCCAAAAGGCGAGATTTACGATGCCTCTAGTTCCTTCCTTAAGAGCAAAGGATATGAGGTCAAGGTCCTCAATCTTCGTGACATGTCCCGTTCGGATTCCTGGAATCCCCTTGATGAATGCTTCCGCCTTTATCAGGAAGGCAACACGGAGGAATCCTTGAAACGGGCCATGGATTTCGTCGCTTCCTTGATGGATCCTCATATGAAGACCACGAACGATATCTTCTGGCCAGCCGCGGCGAAACAATTCATCGAAGGCTGTGTCGAAACGGTAATTCGCGGCTCCAAGAAGGTCGAAGAATGCAACATGGCTAGCGTCCTTTCCTTCGTTTCCTTCACTAGAGGAGGAGGCGGAAGTAGCAGCGACTCCGTCTTAAGGGATTTCGTGACCAAACTCCCTCCAAGCAATTCCATCCGTCAGCATATGGAGACCACCGTTTGCAACGCCCCCAATACCATGAGCGGCATCCTCGGTTTGGTCTCTAGCGGACTCCAACCATTCGTTTCCTCTAAGTCTTTGCAGAAGATTTCCGCGCGTAGCACCATCGATATCCATGCCTTCAAAGACCCCAAGAAGAAAGTCGCGGTCTTCGTTTTGGTTCCTGATGAATCGACAACCTTCCATTTCTTCATCGCTTCCTTTATCAAGCAACTTTATTCCGCGGCCATCGAAGACGCCTTCAAATGTGGTGGCGCCCTTCCAAGAAGGCTCAATTTCCTCCTCGATGAATTCGCGAACATCCCGCGCATTTCCGATATGGCTTCGATGATCACCGCGGGTAGAAGCCGCAACGTCCGTTTCTACCTGGTCGTCCAAAGCGATAACCAGCTCAAGATCAATTACGGGAATGAGGCCGAAACCATCAAGACCAACTGCCTTAACTGGGTTTACCTTGCAAGTAAGGAAAACGATCTTATTCAGCAAGTTCAGACTATGGTCGGTACCTATACCAAGATTCCTGGAAGCGAACCCCTTATTTCCTTCTTTGAACTTACTAACCTCAAGAAGGCTTGGGGCGAAGAAGGAGGGGCTGAAGCCCTTATCCTCATCTCCCGTTCGAAGCCTTACATGACTTTCCTTCCCGATATCTCCCGTTATGAGCAATTCGTGGGTGGCGAGCCCCTTGAGCTTCCGACAACTTCAGGGAAGATCGTCTATTTCAACGTCGTGAAGAACGTTGCCAATATGCCTTATCCGCAACTTATCCAGACTTATGGCGATGGAAATAGCGTGAACGAGGAACAAACGACCAAACGCGGCCGTTACGATGGATTGTTCTAATGGCTAGAAAAAGAAAGCCCGCGAAGCTCAATAAGTTTCAGCTAAAGGTATTGTCCTTGCTTTTCGAATTGAAGGAGCAGGGCGTTTGCCCATGCAATTCCGGCATCAGGAAGCTTCTTCTTGGAAGCGAGGAATATATGGAATTTTCCGAATTCAAGATGTTTGGCTGCTATTCCGTGGTTAGCCGTAAGGCGGTCTCCGGGGCTTTGACCGCTTTGGAAAATAGGGCATACGTTACATCGTTTTTCAATGAAAGATACAATGAGAGGTTCTTCTTAATCGAAGAGGTAGGCTATCCCGAAGCGGAGAAATTCCTTTCTTCTTACGACAAGATGAAGAAGCGTCCCCACCTAAAAAGGATCAAAGCCGAAATCATCCCTATCCCTTAGGGCGTTTCCTTTTAGAGGAAAATGCCCTCTTTTTATTGTAAAATCTATTTCGCAAAGAAGGAGGTCATCTTATGGCTAATTCGTTTGAAGGTCTAATCCCATTCCTTAAGAAGGAGAGAAGGCTCAATCATTTAATCTCAATCCTCAATTACGACGTTCAGACCGTTTGCCCCAAAAACGGCATCGAGGAAGAGAGCAATCTCATCAGCTTCTATGCTTCCGAAGCGGCTTCCATCAAGAAAGACCCCGAATTCCTTGAAGCTTTGGCAAAAGCCAAGATCGATTCTTCCCTTAACGAGCGTCAAAAAGCAGTCGTCCATAATCTTTCCCTTGAAGCGGATTTCATGGCCAAGGTCGATATGGAGGAATATTCCAAATGGAACGAAGCCCTCCAAAAAAGCAACGAGATTTGGCGTCTAGCCAAAGAGCACGATGATTTTGCTTCTTATCTTCCTTATTGGGAAAAGGCGATTGAGGCCGCGAGGCAAATCGCCGATAGGAGGAAACCTAATCCAGGTTGCTCCACTTACGATAGCTGCCTCAACATGTATGAAGAAGGAAATGACGTGAAAACCCTCGATGCGATTTTCGCTAATCTTAAGGACTATTTGATCTCTAGGCTTCCAGAAGTCATGGAAAAACAGAAGGAGAAGGTTAAGGGAAAGGTTCCTTATATCAACGCGGATAAGCAACGCCATTTCGCAAGGGATTTGCTTGACCTTATCGGCTTTGATCTTGATAGTGGGGCCTTAAGCGAATCGATGCACCCCTTCACCGATTATTTCTCTCCATCCGATTCCCGTATTACCACCGAAATCGATGAAAACGATTATCGTGGAAACCTCTTCTCGGTCATCCATGAAGGAGGCCACGCGATCGAATTCCAAAACCTCGGCAAACCCCAACACGAAGACTATTCGGCGATGCTTTGCTCCGCGGCGATATGCGAAACCCATTCTAGGTTCTACGAGAATATCCTCGGTAGAAGCGATGCCTTCGCCTATCCTCTTCAGAAGCTTTGCCAAAAGCATTTTGGCTCGCCCTTCTATTTCATGAAGCACGACCAATTCGTCGCTTCCTTAAACGAAGTGAAACCAAACCTTATAAGATGCGATGCGGACGAATTCACCTATTGCCTCCACATCATCATCCGTTATGAAGTCGAAAAGGGAATCATGAATGGAACCCTCTCCGCGAAGGACGCCCCGTTATTATGGAATAAGAAATATAAGGAATATCTAGGTCTAGACGTTCCTTCCGATAAGGTGGGAATCCTCCAAGACGTCCATTGGAGCGATGGCTCGTTCGGGTATTTCCCTTCCTATGCCTTAGGAAACCTTTATGGGGCGATCATCTATGAAAGGATGAAGGAAGAACTAGATATCGATGGGCTCCTAAGAACGGGTAACCTCATTCCAATAAGGGAATGGTTTGCCAAGAACGACTTCGCCTATAACTATCTCCCCGCGAAACTATGGCTTAACAAAGTCACGGGCAAGGAGGTTTCCGCGGAACAATTCATCGCCTATTTGGAAAGGAAATATTCATAATGTCCAAGATGGCCGATTTCTTTGATCGGTTCGCTTCGGAATGGGCGAATGAAAGATTAGATGAAGAACGGGTCCTCCCTCTTTTAAGGCGACTTAATATAAAAGAAGGGGGGCATGTCCTCGATATTGGCTGTGGATGTGGCATTATAACGCCTTATCTTCAAAAGATGTCCAAAGCCAAGGTGACCGCGATCGACGCTTCCCCAAGAATGATCGAGGAAGCCAAGAAAAAGGGCCTTGAGGATTGTTACTTCCTCAATGCCGATTTCTATGAGATGGATGGCGAATTCGATTATATCGTTTGCTATAACGCCTATCCCCATTTCGTCGACACGAATAGATTCAAGGAAAAAGCCTTCTCCCTTCTAATGGATGGGGGGAAGCTCTATGTCCTCCATTCCTTGGGGAGAGAGAAGCTTAACGCCCATCATCAAGGCATGGACAAGGATCTCTACCGTGATTTGTTGCCCGTGAAAGAAGAAGCTGACCAATACAAAGATCGTTTTAACATTATTGATGATTTCGAAGACGAAAACTCCTATGGGTTCATTCTTCAAAAGAACCGTTAATTAGGGTTTATTTCTTTTTCTTTGAGGATTTCGAAGCGCTCTTCACCGTTTTCTTGACGGCTTTGGTGACGGCCTTCTTTTGCTTTTTGGAAAGTTTGGTGAAGATGATTATCAAAAGAATGATGACGACGATGGCCCCTGCGCCTATTCCAATAAGAATGGGGAGAGGAATGTTCTTGACGGCGTCTGCGGGGGAAGGTTTAGGATCGACCGAAGGGGTCGAAGAACCGCTGGAAGAAGGCTGCTCGCTAGAAGAAGGAGCGGCTTTTTCAACTACCTTGATGGTATAGGAGGCGCTCTTCCCGGACGGGGTATGGGTGACGGTCACCTGATAATCGCCGGCTTTGGACATGTCATAACCGGAGAAAGTGCATTCCAAGGTGACTTCCCTCGTGGAATTATCCTCGGCTTTGCCGATGACCTTTCCGCCAAAACTGAAGGCATCACCAACCTCAAAGGAGGTTTTGGCCCCTTCTATGGAAATCGAGGCGATCGGGGAAACCTCTTCACCAGGGTATTGGCCATATACGGAGTCTTTGGATGGGCTGGCTTTGCCTATTGGGGTCTCATCCCTAAAGGTGATGGTGCGCTTATCAGAGCCCAAGAGGACGCCACCCCAAATGGCATCGACCCAACTTGGATAATCGATGAATGGGTTGCGGTTTTTCGTGTAATTAAGGTAGAGCAAGTCGTTACGATGCCTTTCGAAATCGTCGACTGGGTCAAGGCGATGCCAGGCTAAAAGATCGCGTAAAACGCCTAAGGAAACGGCTTTGCTTGCGGTTGAGGATTCGGTCGCTGTGCTCAAAGTATCGTCAAGGGTGAGGTTAGGATTGCCTGAATCTATCGTGTCATCATCACCGGAGATGTTGTTATATCTGGCGACCATATAGAAGCAGGCCCTAGCGATATCCCCTTTATCGCGGTCTTGTGGTTCGAAGACCTTGACCGAGGAACTCACGTTAAGGGAAAGCCCGGTGAGGTTGCCGTCATCGTAGCTATAATCGCTCCCGGCATCCTTAAAGCTCTTGTTCATGTCGATAAAGGCATAAGGGAGGTTATTGTGGTAATTCGAATTGACCGTATGGTCTGCGGCCATCAAATGATGGAGGTCGCCTCTAGCCCCATAGTTTCCATCATTCCCGGAGTCGAAACCCCTGGATTTGGGCCAGACGTGTTCCCTATCGATGCCGTTCCCGTTATTTCCTCCATGGGGTCCCCAGGCTTGGATATCACCATCGGTTTCCCCGTCGTTTCTATATAGAAGACGGAGATAGGGGTTGTTATTCCCTGGGTTAGAAACGGAAGAACCGTATTTATAGCCCGTGATGATATTCTTCTCGGGGTCGAAAGTTCCGTCGATGGTGGCGTTTGCCGGGGATTTGCTCCAATCCCTATCGGTGATTTCGTAGGCCTTCCAAATATTGGAGCCCGTATCGTAGCTATAATGCTGCTGACCGGAAGAAAGAATCGGCTTCAAGGCCTTAAGCAAATCGTTCCCGGAATAATCCTTGCCTTCAAGAGGGGCGTAATAAGCGCGGACCTTCTCGATACTCACATCATTCAAATCGATGGTCGTCGGAAGAGAGGCCCCCGTATAGGAACTAGATCCGGCGGACACTGGTTTTGCTTCAAGCAAACCCACATGGATGACATGGGAAATCGGCAATAGGAGGAGCAATGGAACGATTAGGGATAGGTGATTCTTTTTCATGCCTTATATTCTCTCATTTTCCCACTCTTTTAGAAAGGGAGGCCAAGAAAAAATATGCCTTCATTTATTTATGGCTACGAGCCCTTGTTTACTCTATAATTAATTCAACCGAAAAAAAAGCATTCCGCCACTAGTGAAAGCGGATTGTATTAGGAGGAAAGCCCATGGCTGAAAATATCACCAAAAGAAACGCCGACGTCGTTTTCTGCATCGATGGAACCGGATCGATGGTCCCGGTCATCGAAAACGTTAAGGAAGGCGCGGTCCGTTTCCACCAAGACCTCATCAACGCCCTCGTCGATATCGGCTCTGATATCGATAGCGTCCGTGTCCGCGTAATTGTCTTCCGCGATTATGAGGACGATGGCAAGGATTCGATGGTCGAATCCCCATTCTTCGAGCTTCCGCTTGATAACGACCTCTTCCGTTCTTGGTTAGATGGCATTTCCGCTAGCGGAGGCGGAGACGCTCCCGAAAACGGACTCGAATCCCTCTATTATGCCTTCAAATCCGATTGGAACGTCGGAGCCAAGGACCGTCAGGTCACCGTCTTGTTCACCGACGCCGACGCCCTTCCATTAAAATCTCGCGCCTCCTCTCCGGATTATCCAGAGGACATGGTCGATCTCGATGGCCTCATCAATGTTTGGAACTGCGCCGTCCAAGATCCTTCCATCAAGCTCCAAAAGAGGAACAAGAGGCTTGTCATCTTCGCTCCGAAGGGCACCTTCTACGAAGAACTCGCCGGCATGCTTCCTGGTTCCATCTTTAAAGCGGTTGAATCGGGCCGTGGCCTAAACGACGTCGACTTCAATGAGATCGTTAAGCTCGTCGCCGCTTCAGTCGGTAGGTAAGATTATTCAAATTGCCCCGCGGGCTTTATGACGCGGGGCTTTATTTTTGATTAGATAAGGAGGGTAACCGTATGGATTACCATGGCTATAGTATCGAACCCAAATGGCTTTCTAGCGTTGGCATAAACTGGGAAACGACCGGTAACGGAACTTTCGTCACCGCCAAAAAGGGAAGCAACCGGTATTTCCTTAAACGCTCCATCTCCGTGCGTTTTCCTTCCTCAAAACTCCCCAAAGCCAGCTATGACCTTCAGCTCGTGGAATTCAAGAAGGTCCGCGATAAGCAAACCGCGATCAAGAAGAAATTCGCTTCCTTGACCGTTAGCAAAAACCACATAGTCCCAGAGGTCGACCATTTCGTCGATGAGAGCAATTATTTCGTCACGGTCACCCCCTTTATCGAAGGGTTGATTGGTTTCGATAAGCTTCTTTTGCCGACTACCGCCTCCAAAATCGCCCTTGCCGTTGCAATGGCGGAAGACATAAAAACGATACACGCCCTCGATGTAATCCACGGAGACCTCAAACCGCAGAACTTCGGTTTCGTCAAAGAAGGGTCAACCTACATCCCCTTGCTTTTGGATTTCGACAATTCCTTTATCGATGGGAACGTCCCCGATTATGAAAGCCTTGGGGGCACCGAAGGATATCAGCCTCCTGAAGCGATTGGTTATATCGAAGGCGAGGATGGCTATGATGAGAAATCCATCACCAAGGCTAGCGATATCTTCTCTCTTGCCATCACCATCCATCATATCCTCTTTGGCGAGCTTCCTTCCGTAACAGGGGCAAGGGACGTCGGTAACGCCTTGCTTTATGGCAAGGAATTCTCCTTTCATAAGGCCGCCCATATGCAAATCGGTTCCAAGCATAAGGTCGATTTCTATACCTTGCTCATGGGGATGACTGAGCTTGATTACAAGAAGCGTCCGACCATTGAGCAAGTTATCGCAATCCTAAAAGACAAAGCCTCTTTCGAAGGCGAATACCATGAAGATGAGGAAGTCGAAAAAGAAGAAGCACCTTATTTTGATTTCAACCTTTGGGAAGAAGATACCACCAAAGGCGTCCTCTTAGGGGAAAGCGTCTTCAAATCCAAGGGTTATGAAGGCTTCCATAAGGAAGAACTAGGTTCCGTCCATTCCTATTCCTTAATTAAGGAAGGGGTCACCGAAAGCGTGACCTTTGATCGCCTAGTGGAACTCGGACTAGTCAAGAAAATCGAAAAAGCCGTCAGTATCACGCTTGATGAACCATATCCTGGCGATAACATCGAATTCCTTTCCGCGAAGGAACTTTCGGATATGGGCGTCGAATACATCAAGCGTTCCCCCTCGATTTTCAGGAAGATCTACCGCATCTCCGTCAACGGATTATCCTATGACATCAACAAGAAGATGCTTTTGACCAAAGGCTTTGCCCGCCTTGCTTCCGTCAAAGGAGACGATGGCGAAGTCACTCCATTCCCAGAAGACGGCAAGGCCTTCAATACGGATAACCTTGCAAGAAGGGGTATCGAGAAGATCGAACGTTTCAAGCGCGATGGCCAAAACTATTACCGTCTTACCTATAAGGATGGAAGAAAGCAGGAAATGACTTCGAAGCTTGCCATTCTCAGTGGTTATATCCTCAAATAAAGGAGAGAAATTATGGGTTTAATCTATAAGAACAACGTCGTCAAAGCCGATGATTTGGATTTCGATTTCTATCTTCCCCAAAAAGGAGAGGATGCCCATCCGATAAGAAGAGAAGGGTTATTGGTTATCGCCGATGGCTTCGGCGGGAGCGGTTCAACCCCCCATACCTTCAAAGTAGGGGAGAAAGAAAAACTAAGGAAAGCCGCTTTCTCGGATTTCCCAGAGGATAATCCCTATAAGGCGGAAATCGAGGAGGCCTTAACCGAGATTTTCGAATCCGATGGCGGAGAGGTCACAAGGACCAGCGCCTTTATAGCAAGTAGGATCGTTTCGATTCGCTTTGCCTATGGTTTGACTCTTCTTGATGGGCCAATCAGCGAGCAAAAACAACGTGATGCCCTCGCTAAATACGTGAAGAAGGGGCTCCAAAACGTGGTTGATGCCTTCCATTTCCCAGAATGCCAATACGCTCAGCAATGTCTCCTTCCTTCTACCCTAGCAGCCCTTATTTATGAGGAAAAGGAAGGCAAACTCCTCGTTGATTCCGTTTGGGCTGGCGATTCCCGTTCATATTGCTTATTGCCTAATGGCCTTCGTTTCCTCTCCCTTGACGATGAAGACGAAGAGAAATACGTCAATAACTATTTCCATGCCTTCGACAAGAACCGTAAGGAACCATACCTTAATTACCGTCATTTCGAATTCGCTGAACCCGTCCTTATCTTCGCGGGGTCCGATGGTATCTTCGATCCTTTCGGTGACCATGATGGCTTAGGTGTCACCTATCTTCTCACCCGTTCGATCCTTAGAAGCGACGGCAAGAAGGACGCCCCAAGCAAAGAGACAGGCGAAAGGATGATGGAAGAATATATCTCTTCCTATCAGGAAGACGATACGACCATCGCCCTCCATTCCTTCGGTTTCCGCGATTTCCGCGCGCTTAAGAAAGCCTTGAAGCCCTTAGCGAGGAAAGTCGAAGGCCTTTTTGAAAAACTTAACGAAAACCTTCCTCTTATCAAAGCCGCGGGAGAATCGGAAGAGGAAAGAACGGATGCATTATCCTATGTTAGGAAACGCACCCCAACTCCGTTCCCGATGATTCTTAACGCCCTTACCGATACCTATCTTGCCGGGAAGGAAGATATCGCCCTTACCAAGAAACTTCGTAAACTCTTCTCTACCCTTATCGACCCAATCGAGGCCAAGAAGAAAGCGATGGCTAACGCCCTTAACGAAGCCGCCCTTTCTAATGACTATATCGGAAAGGTCTTCGGGGAAAACAAACCAAAACGGGAAGCATCAATCCATTATGAAGCAATATTGAAACTTTCCTTAAAGGAAGTGCCGGAAGATGAAAAAGAGATAAAGGATAGGATCCTCGCGGGTATTGAGGCCAACAAGATAAACGAACTCTATTTCAAAGGCGGTAAGGCTGCCTTAGCAATCGAAAAAGCCTTCGCCCCCTCTTTCGTAGAGAAAGTCGATAACGAATCCAAATCCGTCTTATCTTCCTATAAGGACAAAATCGTTTCCTTAGGAAAGAGCAAACAGGATTTCGTTATCGATGAAATAATCGATGGACTAAGCAAGCATCCAACCGAAACATCGGTTATCGATTCCTTCTATAATTCGGGCCGCCTTGAGGCCTTTAGGTTAAGGCTCCGCCTTTCCGAAGGGGCGAGAAAAGCCGTTTTGAAGGTTAAAGATGAGCTAGAGGCAATCGAAGAGGAATGCACCATCCTTCTTGATGAAAGAAAATAAAGATGCCTAACCTAACCGTCAAATTCAATATAGGGGGTCAATCCTTTTCGGTCGATTTGGATGAGAAGGAGCAATCCGCCTATGCAAGGAGATCCTATAGGACCTTCCTAAAAAGAGCCCCTTTAGGAGCCTTAAAGGAAAAGATAGACAAAGCCAAAACAGTCAGGGAGCTTGAGGATATAACTAGGGCCTACGATTTGGTGTCCGCGGTCGATTATGACGATTTCTCCTTTCCCGCGGCCAAAGCCTTATCCTATTCTTTGGCCTGCGTCCTTTATGATTTCCCTTACGCAAGAGGAATAATGGATTACGTCGGTTCCTTTTCCTCCTTCAAATTCCTCGCGATGGATTTGATGGACGGGAAGAAGGAAACCAAAATCGGTTTATCCGAATTTCTCGATAAGAACGAACTTAAGACCTTGGGACGAATCCTTTTGAAAACCGCCTTGGACATGATTGGGGATATATCCCGCGGTTTGACCTGGGCTTATTTCATTGATAACGCGGGACTCTTCCAATGCGTCATCATCGATGAGGAGGATGTTAAGGAAAGCAAGATCGCCTCCTTGCAAAAAGACATCCTCGCCTGCGAAAGGAGCCTCTTCCACCCAAAAGGATGCAAGGGACTTGAAAGCGTCTATTTCCATGAATTAGGACATGCCCTAGATAAATACACGGGTCTATCTTCTGGAGTAGCTTTAGACAAACTCTTCAAAAGCCTTTCCAAAGAGGACATTAAAAAAGAATTGTCGGAATACGCCTCGACCTCTCCCGAAGAATTCGTGGCCGAAGCGATGTCCGAGCATTATTCGTCTATCTCTCCGCGTCCTTTGGCGGAGAAAGTCTTTGCCCTTATGAAGGAACGTTATGAGTTCGCGATCAAAAAGGGCCCGCGCATTTAGTCTATCCCAAGATAAAAACAAGGCATTTTCGCGGTAATCGCTTTCTTAATGCACATATCTTGTCTAAAAGGTGTTTATCCTTTAGGATATCAAACCGTGAAAAGAGGAAAGAAGCATGCTTAGATTGTTGAAACATCTAACTTGGAAAGAATGGCTTCTTTTGCTTCTTGCCGTCGGCGTCATCTTCGCTTCGGTTTATCTAGAACTCAAACTTCCTGACTATACGAAGGAATTAACGACATTGGTCACCACCGAAAGCACCGACATGAATGCGGTTTGGCTTAACGGCGGATTGATGCTTCTATGCGCCTTAGGAGGAATGGGATGCTCGGTCATCTCCTCTTTCCTTTTCGCGGTCATCGCCTCCAATTTCTCCGCTTCCCTAAGGGATAAGCTCTTTAATCGTATCATGTCTTTCTCCAACAAGGAGATTCATCAGTTCCATACGGCTTCCTTGATTACGAGGACCACGAATGACGTCGTGCAGATGCAGATGCTCATTTCGATGGGGGCCGCGATGATGATCCGCGCCCCGATCATGGCCGTATGGGCCTTGCTAAAGATTTCCTCCGCGGATATCTCGTGGACCGCGGCGACCTTTATCGCCGTAGGGGCCGTCCTTGTTGTCATTATCATTTTGATAATCCTTTGCTTCCCCAAATTCAAACGCATCCAAACCTTGACCGACGATTTGAATAATGCCGCGAGAGAAAACATCACCGGCGTCCGCGTCATCCGCGCCTTTAATGCCGAAGATTATCAGAATAAGAAATATGAGAAGGTTAATAACGACATCACCAAGGTCAACCTTTTTACTAGCCGCGCCCTCGCGGTTTTGAATCCGACCATCAACTTGGCCATCAATGGCTTGGTCATCGCCATCTATTGGATTGGCGCGGCCCTCATCAATTCCATCAGCATCGATCCCGCATTGCCTATGGATCAAGCCCAACTCCTTTATGCCCAAAGGGTTGGCCATATCGCGAACATGACCGCCTTCTCCCAATATGCCTTGATGGTCGTCATGGCCTTCTTGATGATCGTCGGCATCTTCATCTTCGTTCCTAGGGCGATGGTCTCCGGCAAACGTATCAACGAGGTCCTTAGCACCGAATCCTCCATAATCGATGGGGAAGGAGAAGGGGAGGACGCCAATCATATCATCGAATTCAAAGGCGTCGATTTCTCTTATGGTGGAGATAGCAATTATGCGGTTTCGCATATCGATTTCGCCATCAATAAAGGGGAAACGGTAGCATTTATTGGTTCTACGGGCTGCGGTAAAACCACTTTGATGAACCTCCTCCTCCGTTTCTATGAAGTAAGCAATGGCGAAATCAAAGTCGAAGGCAAGAACATTAAGAACATGAAGTTATCCGACCTTCGTTCGAAGATCGCTTTTGCCCCTCAAAAAGCCTCGTTGTTCAAAGGGAGCATCGATAAGAACGTCACCTTCGGCAGCAAAACCATCGATGATAAATTAATCGATTCATCATTGGAAAACGCTTGCTGCGATTTCGTATCCGAGCTTGATGGAGGAAGGCAATTCGAGGTCGCCCAAGGTGGAAGCAACCTTTCCGGCGGTCAAAAGCAAAGGCTATCGATAGCCCGTGCCTTATATAAGAATTCCGATATCCTCATCTTTGATGATACCTTCTCCGCGCTTGACTTCAAAACCGATTTGAAGGTTAGGAGAAACATCAAAAAAGCCGCTTCGGACAAAACCGTTTTGATAGTCGCCCAACGCATCGGAACGATTCGTGACGCGGATAAGATCATCGTCATGGATAAGGGCAACGTCGTTGGAATCGGCACCCATGAGGAATTGCTAAATAGCAACCCCGTGTATAAAGAAATCGCATTGTCACAGCTCGATAAGGAGGAACTCTAATATGCCTCCGCATCGTAATATGAACTATCCAAAGGCTAAACTCAATTTCAAGGAGCTTAGCAAAACCTTCCGTTATGGTAAGGCCTATCTCCCGTTGATTTTACTAGCCCTCGTCTTCTCTAGCGTCGCCGCGGTTTTCGTTATCCTTACCCCATCAAAGATTCAGGAAGTCACCGATCTGATCAAAGAAGGCATCTTCACCCCCGCCGGAGTCGATATGGACAAAGTCCTTGCGACGGGAATGGTCGTCGTGGCCTTTATCGCGACCTACGCGATTGCTGGCTTCGTTGGAAGAATCCTTTCTAGCGAAGCGACCCATCGTCTTTCCCGTAGACTCCGTAGCGAAATTGGGGCGAAAATCGATAGACTCCCCTTAAGGTATTTCGATTCCAACACGACCGGCGATATCCTCTCCCGCATCACTAACGACGTCGATACGATTTCCCAAACGTTAGGAACCTCCATCGCCGAACTTCTTAGTGGGGCCACCCAATTCATCGGGGTCATCATCATGATGTTCACGGTCAATTACATCCTTTCCTTCGTGACCATTGGGGCCTCCTTATTTGGCTTTGTCGGAGTATCCATAGTGGTAGCCATATCCCAAAAATTCTTCCGCGCCAGACAAAAATGCCTTGGTGAGATGAACGGTTACATCGAAGAGATGTATTCTAACCACAAAATGGTCAAGGCCTTTAACGCCGAAGGTCTTGCCAAGAACGAATTCGGAGACATCAACGGAAGGCTAAGGACCAACAATAGAAGGGCGATGTTCCTCTCTTCCTTAATGGGCCCGATCATGAATTTCACCGGCAACCTCTCCTATGCTCTTGTCTTCATTGTCGGCGTTTCCCTCGCGATTAATGGCAACGGCGTCACCTTCGGTGTCATCATCGCTTTCACCCTTTATGCGCGTCAATTCTCCAATCCTCTTACGACATTCGCCCAATCCCTTTCCTCAATGCAACAGGCTTCCGCAGCCTCTTCTAGGGTCTTTGAGATGCTTGATGCTGAGGAACTTGAGGATGAGAAGGAGAAGCTATCTTCATTCAAGGACGTCAAAGGCGACGTCACCTTCGATCACGTTTCCTTCTCCTACGATCCAAGCAGGGAGATCATCCATGATTTCTCCGCCGATTTGAAAGCGGGCATGAAGGTCGCAATCGTTGGGCCTACGGGGGCCGGCAAGACCACGATGGTCAACCTCCTTATGCGCTTCTATGACGTAGGCAAAGGCGAAATTCGCATAGACGGGGTCAATATCCGCGACTACAAACGTGAGGCAATCCATGACCTATTCGATATGATTCTCCAAGATACGTGGCTATTTAACGGCACGGTTAGGGAAAACCTCGTCTTCAATAAAGAAGGGGTAGACCAAGCGACCCTCGACAAAGTCTGCGAAGCCGTTGGTCTAGACCATTATGTCGCTTCTTTGCCTAACGGTTATGATTCCCCAATCGATGAAAACACCTCCCTTTCAGAGGGTCAGAAGCAACAACTTACCATAGCTAGAGCAATGATCAAGGATAGCCCAATGCTTATCCTTGACGAAGCGACTTCTTCGGTTGATACAAGAACCGAAATCAGAATCCAAAAGGCGATGGATGAACTTACCAAAGGCAGGACGAGTTTTGTTATCGCTCACCGTCTATCGACGATTAAGAACGCGGACGTCATCCTCGTCATGAAAGATGGCGATATAGTTGAGCATGGGCCGCATAAGGAACTCCTTGCTAAGGGCGGCTTCTATGCCGAACTATATAATTCGCAATTCCAAAAGGCCGAATAGCTCTTCAGTTTCCATCTTTGAAATTATGCATTTGGTTCATTGAAGCTTTTTTGTTATATAATAGGTCCCATAAATGGGAAGACCACTTAAAGGAATAATCGTCGGGGCTTTCGTTTCTGCCCTCTCGTTAGGCGCCGCATTTGTCGGCTTTTCGTCTGTCTTGTCGCAGCATTGTGGCGATAAATACGCGGAATGGATGAAAGGGAAGAACGATCTAACTCTTTTAAGGACTCTTAATATTCCTGGAACCCATAACACAATGGCCTTATATTCCCTTGCTAATGTCGCTGGGAAATGTCAAACCCTATCCCTTACAGATCAACTCAATATCGGGGTTAGGTTTTTGGATATAAGGCTAAAAAGGGAAGGCGATAACCTCAAAGCCGTCCATGGATCCATCGATCAAAGAAGGGATTTCGCGGATATCGCCAAGGATATCGATTCCTTCCTAAATAACCATCCTAGCGAAGGCATATTGGTCTCCATTAAGGATGAAGATGGCGATAAGGACCCCGTTAAATTCGAGAATACCCTTAAGTCATTTATCAACGAAAAATGGTATACGGGTAATGTCCTTCCCGCGACTCTAGGTTCGATTAGGGGCAAAGCCATCTTGCTATCAAGATTCCATAATCCAACCATTGGGGTCAATTGCCATAACGGTTGGCTGAATTCGACTTCCTTTACCTTGCCAAACGATATCTATGTCCAAGACGCCTATAAGGTCAATGACATAGAGGAAAAGAAGACCACGATCACCGCTTGCTTCAACGAAGCCGGGCACGCCCTCAAAATCAATTTCCTTTCTGGATATAAGCCTTCATCCTTCCCGCCAAGCTACGCCCCTAGCGTGGCTAAGGAGATCAACCCTTGGGTTGCTACCAACATATCCTCTTTTGTCGATAGAGGAGTGGTCCTTTATGATTTCGTAACCACCACGATGATGGACGCCTTCTTCGGAGGTAGCCTATGAGAGTTCTTGGGCATATCCTCTTCTTCCTTGGCCTTGTGGTCGTCCTCGTTCTTTCCGGGGTGATGGCTTTCTTTGAACTCCGCGTTCTTTTCACGGGGGAAAACATCCTCGCGGAAAACGTGGTTATCTCCGTTCTCGTCACCGTTTTTAGGGCTATCTATTTCCTTCTTGTCTTCCTTTATTCGATCTTCGCCTTGATGAACCTAATCTTTAGGAAGAAACCGACCCTCGCCCATCTATTGGTTTATGTCGCTTTCTTCGCTGGAGCCCTAATCGGCTTTAGGTTCTACGAATGGTTTATCCCAGTCGCCATGATGGGTGGCCTTGCGTTGATGTTCTTCGGAGGTCTTATTAGGAAAATCCTCCCCGAGAAATAGGGAAAACCATATAACGCCTTTGATATTTCTTAACCTAGCAACGCCGAATCCGGCAAAACCAGGGAATCGAATTTATCAAGCAAACCACGGGGCTTAAGGCTCTTTTTTTCTTCCCCTTTGACGTCATAGACGATTCTCCCCTTATCCATCATGATCAGGCGGTTCCCATAACGGATCGCATCCTTCATGTTATGGGTGACCATCAAGGTCGGGATTTTGGAATCGAGGACGATTTTCTCGGTTAGCTCCATCACTTTTTTTGCAGTCGCGGGATCAAGGGCCGCGGTATGTTCATCAAGAAGAAGCAAGGAAGGCTTGGATAAGGTCGCCATCAAAAGGGTCACGGATTGCCTTTGCCCTCCAGAGAAAGCCCCCATCGGGGCGTTAAGCCTCTCTTCTAATCCTAAGCCTAAAGGCTTTAGGAGTTCTTGGAATTCCCTCTCGCTTTCCTTTGTTAAGGCATAACGGAAAGGCGATTGCCTTTTACCTCTTCTTGAAGCAATGGAGAGGTTTTCGAATAGGGAGATATCCGCGATTGTCCCCATGTTCGGATCTTGGAAGACCCTGCCGATGTATTTGGCTCTTTTATGGACGGGAAGCTTTGATATTTCCATTCCGTTAAGTTCAATCGAGCCTTCGTCTTGGGCGATGACCCCCGCGATGATGTTTAGCAAGGTGGTCTTTCCTGAACCATTAGATCCGATCACGGAGATGAAATCGCCTTCTTTGATTTCCAAACTCACCCCATCGAGGGCCTTCTTGTCGTTAAGGGGATTATCGTCAAGATGGAATGTCTTTTTGAGATTATCGACTTTAAGCATTGTTTCGTTCTCCTAAGCAGTGTCTGACGATACTTTCCTTAAATGAAGGGACCATGTCATCGTTTTTCGCGTTTTCTTTATCTTCGCTTTGGGTTAATTCCCCTTTATGGGGTCCTTGCTTAATTCGTTTTTTGATATAGGCCACAAACATCTGCAAGGCGATTATCAAAACAAGCAGGACTGCCTTGAAGATGGACAATAATGAACCATTTGTATCAAGAAGCATCAACGCCTGGATGATATACCAATATAATAAGGAGCCGATGACCGCGGAAAGAAGGCTCCTTTTGAAGCTCTTTCTCCCGATTATCGTTTCCCCAAGGAACAATGAGGAAAGGGCGATGACGATCATCCCCTGCCCATCAGTTGGTAAGCCCATGCCGTTATGCTGGCCGTATAGAGACGCGGATAAACCGATGAGGGCCCCTGAAATCGCTAAGGCGATAATCGACATCTTGTTGACGGAGATGCCACTTGCTTTAGCCATGGCCTCATTTTTCCCCGCGGCCCTAATCGACATGCCGAGTTCGGTTCCGAAGAAGAAATAAAGGGCGAACCAAATAAGGAGAAGAATCACCAAACCAACGATGATGTAGGATAAATATGAGGCATAGAATAGATAAACCCTATCCGCATTGTTCCCCGCGATCAAATCCTTCAGCCAATTGAAGACCGTAAGATGTTCGGAAGCGGAGAAAGAGGCCTGCCCGGCGGTCAAGGAATTGATAAGAATCGCAAAGCCAAAGGTCAAAGCCATCATAATGATTCCAGATAGAAGTGGTGGCGTTTTCAGATAAATCGTCAATAAGGCATTGCCTATGCCTGTAATTGCCCCAATCGCCATCCCAATCAATAAACATAAGAATGGGTTTGTCCATCTATCGATTAAAACCGCGGTTAGCATCGTCACTAGCGGAACGATGCCCTCCACGGATAAATCGGCGATATTCAAAACGCGGAAGGAAATGAAAACCCCGATGACCATGACCCCTAAGATCAATCCGTTGACGAGCGGATTGATCGCGAAGGTCCTTAATGTCGATATGGCGTCAAACAAAGCGAGGTTCATTCTATAATCTTCGCCCCTTCGATGGCGAGGACCTCCTCAGGGATGATGATGCCAAGGGCATCCGCTTCCTTCTTATTGATGACGACATCCTTTTTGTCACATCTTTCGACCGGGATGTTTTTGATGTGGGTTCCATCCAAAACCTTGATGGCCATCTCCGCGGCTTGTTTGCCGCATTGATAATAATCAACGCCTAGGGCAAACGTGCAGCCATCGATCATGCCCGTATCGCTTCCGACGATCAAAAGTTTATCGGTTCTTGCTTCGTTGGCGGTTTTGACGACATTAATCGCATTGGCGATCGTGTCGTCCGTTGGCAAAAAGATGGCATCCACTTCGCTTCCGATGGAGGAGATGGCCGCGGAAAGCTGACTCGCATCGGCTATTCCTTTCCTTGAGAAGGTAACGCCTTTATCTTTCATCCATTCTTCCGCGATTTCCACTTGGAAAACGGAATTGACCTCGCTAGAGGTATAGAGGGAGACGATGTTATCGACGTCAGGGAACATCGTGAGGATCCTTAGTTCCTCTTCGATTGGCCCGATATCGACGACACCCGTGCAATTCCCTTCTGGGGCAGACGGTTCTTTTAGGAGTTTAGCTCCTTCGGGATTAGTGACCGCGGAGAAAATAACCGGCGTTTTGACCCCTAAGCTATCGACCGCGTTCTTTAAGGCGGCGGCAGAAGGGGTCGCAATGCCATAAAGTAGATCCGAATTAGCGGATAAAGTTGCGGCCATCGTCGAATTATCCGCCCCAACGGCATTCGCGTTTTGGACGTTGATATCGATCTTGTCCTTGAATTTGCTCTCCTTGATGACGTCAAGGAAACCATTCTTAGCTTTCTCAAGGGCATCGAATCCTCCGAATTGGAGGATACCGATTTGGGTTTTGCCCCCGCTTCCGCAGGCGGAAAGGCCGCCTAGAAGAAGGGCGCTAAAGGCGAATAACGTAATGTTTCTCTTTTTCATGATGTTTTCTCCTTTCAAGAAACAAAGCCCCAGGATTGCTCCTAGGGCTTTTCTTGATTTCTTTGGCCACCAGGATCAATCGGATTTCTCCTCCCTATCCCGGGTCAATCGGCTCACCGCAATAGGAAAAGATTACCTAAAGTAGTAGCCGTAATAATAAAACCCAGTCTTGCTGATGATGGTTTTGAAGTTGACTTTGACCATGGCTTAGCTCCTTGGGTATGGCAAAAATCTAAACCTAGGCGATTTCTTGTCAAGAAGATTTTATGGGAATTTGCAGACCGTGTTTTTAATGGTTCCAAAACAAGCAACGCACATTAATTGAATAACGCTAAATGTATGATAGGAGGTTCAAATTCTTCCATGTGTCTATGCTGCAGGGAAAGCAAAAGACGGCCGAAACCGTCTTTTTGATGTAATGGGTCGCTTATTTTGCCCTGAGAATCAGGGTTTCGAATTTAGCGATTTGGATGGATGAGGAATCGATAACGATGTCTTGGCCAACTGGATGTTCGTTGTTGCTTGAATATAGAACGGTGTAGGTTCCGTTTCCAAATCCAATGCTAGCAGCGCCGTTGCCTTTATTAGCGAAGATATAGGCGGACTTGTCGTCACTATAGCCTTTATAGGCACCAGCGATAACGTCGGTCTTGGGATTTTTTTGATCATCGAATAAATCGTTATAGTTCCAGCAGGTGCAGCCATCGTTTTTGATTTGGGCTTCGGTTTGCCCAAGGGTATTGCCCATCTCCTTGTTGCGGAGAGCGACCATTTCAACGAACTTCTGATAATATTTATCGACTGTCGTATCGATTAAGCGATCCCACTTGAAGGAATTGACAGCATCGCCGTATTTATAGGAGTTACGGACTAACCAAGTGTCGTCATCGATCTTGATGCCATCGCCTTCTATCCAATATTTCTGTCCGTTTGTTGCGCGCCTATAGGAAGCGACGAGCTCGTCATACCAATAATCGTCTTTCTCGATTAATTTCTGACGGAAGAATTCATCGCCACCATGGATGAAGCCGATGCCTTGGCTCATAAGCGAGATCGCGGATAGACCAGTGCAGGCTTGCATGACGTATTCATGATTTGGATCGTCGAAGGTGGAGTCATGGCTATAGAAGTGGTAGTTGATTTGGTCATAGAGGGTGTAGTTATCGTGGCAAGCAAGATAATTTACCGTCTGGTTCGGGTTGACGGATTTGGCCCCAATCGCCTCTTTCGCCCAACGGTTTTCGCCGATTATCTGGGTGAGGGTGTTATAGACGTTATTGACGTTAGATGGCTCACAGATCCAGCCTTTGGCAGGGATGACATCATCATAGACCGTGTTGCCCTTAGCGCCATCGCGACCTGCGTCATTGAATCCGCCGATTGGGAAGTTCGCGTCGGTATTGAGTTGTTTATAGATATTGTTGGTCCCAGATTGCTTATCTCCTGGAAGCGCGGTTCCGCCACCAGTCCAGCCTTCGCCATATAAGACGATGGTCGGGTCGATTTCGTTGACCGCGGCCCTAACTGCTTTCATCGTATCGAGATCGATGCAGCCCATGAGGTCGAAACGGAATCCTTTGATTTGGTATTCGTTTGCCCACCAGGCAACGGAATCGGCGATGTATTTGGACATCATCGGACGTTCGGTGGCGACTTCGTTTCCGCAACCTGAGCCATCGGTATAATTGCCGTTAGCGTCCATACGGAAGGAATAATAGGGGATAAGCTTGGTGAAGCAGTTATTGGCAACGGAGGACATATGGTTATAGACGACGTCCATAACGATCCTGATGCCGTTTTCGGAAGCTTTGAGGATCAGGTTCTTGAATTCCTTGATGCGGGTTGCGGCAACCTCCGGATCGGAGGAATAGGCGCCTTCGACGGAATTGTAGTTCTGTGGGTTATAGCCCCAGTTATAGGATCTGGTATCAAGGGTGCCGTTTCCCTCAGTTGAAGTGTAATTGGAGGAAATCCTCTCATCGTTATCCTGATCGAAGACAGGAAGGAGTTGGATGGCGTTAACGCCAAGTTCCTTGATGTGGTCGAATCCGGTTTTGACGGTCTTCCCGTTTTTGGTGTATTCGGTACCTTCCTCAACGAAGGCATTATAACCGCCCCTGCGGTTTCCTTTCTTGGAAATCCAGGTCTCATCCGCGGTCAAATCGCGTATATGGGTCTCATAAACGGTGAGTTCGTTCGCGGATTTAATCTTTGGAAGGTTGGTATTGACGGCCTTGCCATCATTCCATCCTTCTGGGTCAACTTTGGAGGCATCGTCCCAATCAAGGCAATAGTTCCTCTCGCCGTTTAAGCCAGAGGCTTTGGCGTATGGGTCGTTAGCGTAGACGACTCCATTGGAATTGGTGGCTTCATAGCAATACCAATCGAAATCAAGTTCAATCTCTAGTGACCAAACGCCTTTTTCGCCTAAGGTCATATCCTTACCGATGAAGGAGTCGACGTTGGTGGAGCCGCGGAGGTTCCAGGGGGTGCCGAACATATAGAAGCAGACCCTCATCCTTGAGGATGTCGGGGCCCAAACCTTGAAGGTCTTCTTTCCGTCTTTGACTGTTACCCCAAGGTCTTTTCCGGTGTATGTATAATCAGTTTTGAACTTATCGGTATCAAAAAGCTTATAGACCGCGATGGCCTTTTTCTTTAATTTCGTGGTGTCTTGGGCGAAATAGCCACGGACCTCATATTGGGTGGAGGGATCGATTTCCTTATCAAGGGTCAAGGAGACGGCCGCGGATTGCTTATCCGCCTCGAGGGTGACGGTTTTGATGATGAAATCATCCTGTTTCTTTCTCTTTTCGGCCTGGGTAAGGCGATAATACTCTTTGGTGAATCCATAAAGGGTGAAGGAAGCGATCTTGCCGACGTCCTCTTCTTTTCTAGAGCCTTTCGTTCCGGCGCCGCTAATGTAGATGGTCTTCCAGTCGTTCCCGACATAGCAGGCTTCGAAATGGTCGCCAAGCGCGTCTTGACGGGCATAGAACATATCGATGAGCTTGCCTTCTCCGGCGGCTAGGTAGATGTTCATCCTCGCATCTTCGCCTTCGCCCTCGATATCGAATTTCTTGAATTCGCAGACGGTATCAAGGGATTGTCCGGCCCAAGAACCGGCTTTCTTGACGATGACGCGAATATCGGTGGAGGGGAAATCCTTGAATTGCTCATTGGTCGCCAAATCGATATCGAAATAGACGCCATATTCTTCGTCTTCTCCGCTCCATTCGTATTCCTTGCCATCGACCGCGGTATTCCATAGGTAAATGGCTAAGCCATCGTAATTCATATCATCGCGGTGATACCAAATACGGAGCTTTCCTTGGTAGATCATATCCTCACGGCCTTCGCGATCATCGCCACCAGGGGTGGTGGTGCTGGTCGTCGGCGTCGTCGAAGACGATGAAGTGACATCGGTATAGCCTGGCTCTGTTGAGCCGCCGCCACTAGAAGAAGCAGGAGCTCCTCCGCAAGAAGGCAAAGCCATAGAGGCCGCTAAAGCAGATAATAGTAAGAGACGTTTCCTATTCATAGATAAATCCCCTTTGATTAAAGAATTATATTCTTTCTTGTTATGCCCTTCCATATCCTTATTTTCCTATCTAGGAAAAAAGGCGTCTCCAAGAAGAAGACGCCAATAGGAATAATGGGGAAACGGTAGTTATTTTTTGAAGGCATCAAGCCCTGGGGTGGCCTCCCCTTCATAATCGAAGAGGGTTTGGTTGGCCCATTCATTGAGGTCTTCAGCCATCGGTTCCTTGCCTTCATAAAGCATGCCAGGGACTCTTGCCCAGCCAACTTTGGTCGAAGGAATCCAGAACGGTTCCCAATAGCAGATGGCCTTGACCCCGAGACCCTCGCTTAAGGACATAAGGTGCCTTAGATAATCGGCTTGGCCCTTTTTATCAAGAGGATAGGGCAATGGGTCGCCTGTGTAGGTCTTATATTGCTCTTCCTTAACGAAGAGGATGCTTTTTTCGTCTGCGGCCCCATAGGGTTTCCAAGTGAAGGGATAGCCCGCCTCAACGATCCAAATCTCCTTATGATATTTGTCGCGGAGGTTGACGATATTCTCCTCCAAAGCCTTCATGGTGCCGTGCCAGTAAGGGTAATACGATAGGCCCACGACATCGAAAGCGACGTTATGGTAAACCATATTCCCATACCATTCGTCATGGCCAACCTTGTCGCCAGATTTCTCCAAATGGAGGATGATCTTGGCTTCAGGATAGATTTCCCTAACCGCGGTGGCCCCGGATTGGAGGAGGGTACAAAGATTATCGTAATCCTTGTGCTCGTTCCCGTTTATCGCCCCAAAAGGCCACAATGTGCCATGGGTGATTTCGTTCCCGACCTGGACCGCGAATAAGGGGATTCCCTCTTTTTTGACGGTGAGCAATGTTTCCAAGGTATAGGAATGGACCTTTTCCACAAGCTCTTCGAAGTTAAGATTTCGCCAAGCTTTGGGAAGACTTTGTTTGCTAGGATCGGCCCAGAAATCGCTATAATGGAAATCCAAGACGACTTTATAACCTAGCTTCAAAGCCCTTTTGGCTAGGGTGATGAAGGACTTCAAATCGCAGGTTCCCCCGCCATAAGGACGGCCCTCTTCGTCATAAGGATCGACCCATAGCCTTAAACGCATCATCTCGATGTTGTTATGTGAACGCATGAAAGACCAAGGTTCGACTTCCTCACCTTTATAGTAATAATGGGGGTTGGTTTTATCGAGCTCTAGTTGGGTTGAGGCATCGATTCCTAGAATCATCAAAGCTCTCCTTTTTTGTATGGATGATACGTTGCGGGCTCATTGTCTTCCCCAAGGGAAGTGATGCGGTCTTTGAGGTGGCCGTACTTCATTTTGATGAGTTCGTTCCATTCAAGGACCTTCTTCTCATCGCCATGGAAGCAGCAACGGAGACAATAATACTCCTTTTTCTCCTCATCGTAGAAAAGATCTATGTCGATGTCGCGGTTGAAACATTGGGGGCAGCGATAATTTAGTCTGCCTTTTTTACCTTGAGCCATGTGGTGAATTCTCCTTTCCCTTTGAGGACTTTCTTGTTGGAAAGACGGAACATCGGCGAGAAGGCGATGCCTTCTTCGATCCTGCCCTTGCTTTCTTTATCCTCGCTTCCCATCTCGACGATGGTTTTGATTTGTGGAACGATCGCTCTCGCGGTGGCCTTGGCCATCTCGAGGTTACGGCATTTGTAGAGGTAGGGGATGCTTTCCTTGTTTTCCTTGGATTCGACTTCAAGGGTGATGCCGGTCATATCCTCGCTATATTCGTCGATGCCATAGCACCCGACGAGGTAATCTTCGATTTCGATTTCCCTATCGCCGAAATCCTCAAGGACGACGCGCGTTGTGACAATCTCTCCACTTCCCTTCTTGAAGAGGTATTTGGAGACCACGTGTATCGAGAAATCGGAGAAAGCGACTTCGCAGGGATTCGTGGTAAGGAGGATATCCTCACCGATTTTCTCATATTTCGCGAAGGTCCTTTCCAAAGCCAAATCGACTTCTTCCTTACCGTATTTGATAAGGCAGGATTTAAGGGTGCCTTGTCCCGCGTAATGGGTGAAATAACCCGCGCGGTAATTGGCTTGGATGATATAGGGGTAGGAGCAATTGTAGGCGTTGCCAGTTCCGATTCCAACCGGAAGGTCGAGTTTGGAGACGTAAGGGTTAAGGCAAATCATCGCCCCGCCTTGGTTGAAGTCAAGGCAGACCCTGAAGAAGGGGTCATAATACCAGAAATACTGTTTGTCCGAACCATAGAGGACGTCTTTCCATAAGGCGACTTCAGGTTCCATATAGGAAGGATGCCTTTCCCTATAATGATCCGCGTATTCACTCATGGTCATATCGATGAGTTTGCCTTCCTTTTTGAGTTTGGCGTAATAATCCAAGCCATCCTCATAGGATTTTTTGAGAAGTTCATAAGGCTGTTCCCATCTACCGGCTTTATTAAGCCAGCCCGGTCCGACGAACATCATGTTGTAGGCGTTGCCGTTATTGTATTTGCCCTGTTCGCGATACATATCGACGAGATTGAAGAGATAGGGCAATTCGTTATCCAAATAAATCATGCCGCGAAGGACGTTTTGGGGATGGGTGCCGAAGTTGGATCCATTGCCATCGAAGCAAGCCATCAAATCGCGGGAAAGATGCGGAATCGCGACGATGCCTGAATCATCTTCCTTGCAATCTGCCGGAAGGCAGCTATTGACCTTGGAAGGAATCCATGGGGCCCATGGGCCGCCATCGATGAAGGTGTACCAGGAATTGTTCGTGGTGTGATAGCACTTAACGCCTTCTTCCCAGCAAGTCGCGACCGCGCATTTGACCATCGGGTATTTGCGCTTGATGTAATTGATGGTGTAGGCGTCCATGTAATAGGAGCCGGTGGATTCAGGATAGAAACCGAATTTGGAATGGAAGAGCTCGAAGCAATCGTCGACGATCCTTTCCTTATCCTCATTTGAGAACATCCAGATGCAGAAATCCTTGGTCTTGTATTTCTCATAGAATTGCTCACATGGAAGGCCAAGGAGGGTCAAGGCGATTTCGTCCCCGTATTTCTCGTGGTCGCGTTTGGCAAGCTCGACTACCAAATCGGAGAAAAGGGAGGCATAGGTCATCTCAATTGTGGTTTTGAGGCCGCGTTTATGGGCGGCTTCCTGCTGATAGATGAAGATTGAGAGAGATTCATCTAAAAGGGCCGTTGAGGTGAGGTCGTCGCTTTGGCCGGACTGCGTCGTTTTCTGCGCATATTCCGGGGCCATTTCGGGACGATCGATAAGAGTTAGGATAAATTCGTCTTTCATATGTTCTTTCCTTTATTCGATGACCGCGGAGAAATAGAAGTCATCCGCGTGTCCCCAAGCACGGGCTTCGGCATCGACGTAGAAGCCGATTTCGATCTCGGTATCCGCTTCAAGGGTGACGGGCCCGAAATCGATTTGATGGGCGCCCGAATCGAAGCCTTTATGCTCGGTACGGATATCCATCTCATGGAGCTCTTCGCCCGCTTTGTAATAGAGTTTGGATTCGAGGATCTTCCCTTCGGTTCCGCCTCCATCATAATAGGAACTTAGCATGGAGAATCCGAAGGTGTAGTTGCCGGCTGGGACGACGCCGAGGTTTTGCTTAACGGTGAAACTAAATGGAGAGGTGCTATACCAATGAAGGTATTGGTTGCCCTTTCCGCCCATTTCGGCTTTGGCCTCGATATGGCAATCGCCGAAGTCCTTGTATTTGTTGGTGGTTTCGCAAACCCATGGGGCGACTACGCCACTTTCGGTCTTGCAGCCTTGCTTTTCAAAGGCGGGGTCAGCGATGAAGTTCTTCTCGGCTTTGACGTTGGCGGTGATTTCCTTGCCAATGCAGGTGCCTTTTACGGTGTAATAACCTGGACTGACGATTTTCGCGACGTCATCTTTGTTCCATTCGATTTCCACTTCGCGATAGGCGCCGAGGTTCGTGGTGACCCTCGCCGCTTTTGGAAGAGCCCATTCCTCGGAAAGGCTGAGGACGACTTGGAATTCTTCGTCAAGGAGGTCTTTGTAGACCTCTTTCGCGGGGTGATCGCCCCAGCGGATATGCTTATAGGCGTTCACGCTTTCTAAGGCGTGGCCGGTGTAATCAAACCAAGCCTGATTGGCCCAAGAGGAATAGCAATAGGAATCGCTATAAGCCTCTTCTAATTCCGCTTTGGTGATCTTATCGGTCCAATCGACGCCATGGTCATTGTAATAAGCGCCTTCTTTGCTGATCCAACCAGCCCCTTTAACAGGAAGCCAAGCGGGTTCCCAATAGAATAGACCCGCGCCATGGTTATTCGGAACGTTGGCTAAGCATTCCGCGATATCCGCGAGTTCGGTGACTTGGGCTTGGGTGGAAGTGGCATAGCCGCCAGCTTCCCCAAGGGTCGAGGAATTGAATTGGTTATTCGCGTAATCGGTTGGTTCATCCGTATTGCCCCAAGCGGTTTCGACGACCGCGACATCGACATCGTAATCGGTCGCGAGTTTATTCATGCAGGATTGGAGCTTATCGAGTGTTCCGTGCCAATATGGATAGTAGGAGAGACCGATGATATCCGGCATGGCCTTGAATTGCTTTAAATAACCTGCCCATTTGAAGATATTGTCAGGGGTATGGACATTCGTGTAATGGACGACTGTCTTGATGCTTGGGAAGACTTCCTTAGCGGCTTTCGCACCCGTATTGATAAGGGTGGAAATCGACATGTAGTTGGAGGAGGAGATGCCAGCGATGCCCGGGTTGATCTCGTTTCCAAGTTGAACCGCGGAAACCTTGACCCCGGCTTTTTTGAATTCCTGAAGGCTGTTCTTGGTGAATTCTCCTAAGGCGGGGACCATATCCTCATAATCTAGTTCCTTCCAAGCCTTTGGAGCGTAGTATTTGCCTGGGTCGGCCCAGGAATCGCTATAATGGAAATCGACGAGGACCTTAAGTCCAGCCGCCTGTGCCCTTTTGGCCATGGCAACGCTTGTCGCGACGTCATTAGTGCCTCCGCCATAAGGATTGCCATTTTTATCATACGGGTCATTCCAAACGCGGAACCTTGCGAAGTTGCTGCCGCCTTCATGGAGGATTTCGAAGAGGTCTTGCTCCTCTCCTTTGAGGTTATAGTATTTTCCTCCGCCTTTTTCGACTTCCGCCAAAGAGCCGCAATCGACCCCCCAAGCGAAATCATCGCGTAGTTTCTTGCTGGTCGGGTTAGCGAACAACGACCATTCTTCATTTCCTTCCTTTGGGAAGGTATCTACTGGATCTGGGAGTTCACCGTTGCCGCCGCAAGAAGAAAGCGCGAGCAAAACGGGGAAAAGATAAGTTAGTTTTCTTTTCATATTAAGAACAAGCCTTTCATGTGGGGAAACTTTACCATATTTTTAAGTTTTCAAAAAGCCTTTTCTATAAGAAAAACCCCACCTCAAGGGATTTTTGAGGCGGGGTTATTCGACTTATTTGTAGGCGACGATCGTCTGGAATGGAGCCAAAACTGTTTGCTTTCCTAAAGAAGGAGAGGAAACGGTAGCTAATTCCAGGGTATAGCCTTCGAAATCGACGTTGCCGGAATCGGCTCCCTTGTAGGCACCATTAGCGTGGGCGACGCGGTAGGTCTTGCCGTCAACTCCGACTATATCATAGGAGATAAGGGTATAGTCATCGCTATTGTTGACGACGAGCTTACGGGCGTCGGCCTCTCCAAGATGGAGACCAGGGAGATCTTGCTTCAAACCGATGAGCTTTTGGTAATTCGCGAAGAGGTCTGGATGGGCGACCTTCAAGGCGTAATCGAGCTCATTGACCTTGTAGGAGGACTTATAGGAATTGTCATCTCCTCCTTTGGTACGAAGCATTTCTTCGCCGGCTAGCATGAAGGAGGTGCCTTGGCTAGTCATGACCACGGATTGGGCAAGCATTGCCATCTTCTTGGCGTCCTCTTCGGATAAAGAGGTGCCATGAGCCGCTTTAGCGCGGTCATAGAGGGTGTAGTTATCGTGGCATGAGGCGTAGGTTACGGCCTTATCGGGGTCGCTTGAACCCTTTTGGTTGCCCCTAAGTCCACGGATGACGTCGTTGCCGGAGGTGATGGAGCCGCCGGTGAGGTTGGTGGCCCAACCCTTGGAGGTCTTCGAATTCAAACCACCGGAAATCAAGCCATCGCGGATACGGTCGTTGAAGCAACCATAACCGATGAATTTGTCCGCGTTATCCTGATTCGCGGCTTCCCTTGTTGGAAGAGGTGAGCTGCCGCCATTCCAGGGTTCGCCATAGATGACGATGCCAGGATTAACCTTTTGGCAAGCCGCGGTTAGAGAGGCCATGGTATCCATATCATGGAGGGCCATGAGGTCGAAACGGAAGCCGCCAAGCTTATATTCCTTCGCCCAGAAAGTGGCCGAATCGATCATGAATTTGCCAAACATCGAATGGTCGCTCGCGGTTTCGTTCCCACAACCTGAACCATTGCTTAAACCAAGTTTATTGGTGTAACGGAAGTAGTAATAAGGCATGAGGACATCGAAATTCAACCCATTGACGGAATTAACGTGGTTATAGACGACGTCCATGATGATGTTGATGCCTTCTTTGGTGTAATCGGCGATCAAGGATTTTAGTTCCTCGACGCGCTTTGCCCCATCGAATGGATCGGAGGAATAGACGCCTTCTGGAACGTTGTAGTTAAGAGGGTTATAGCCCCAGTTGAATTCGGGGTTAACCTCATCGTTAGCCTGATCGAACATCGGAAGGATCTGCACGGCGTTGACGCCGAGTTCTTGAACGTGGTCGAATCCGGTCTTAACACCTTGATAGGTCGTTCCCTTTTTATGGAAACCAGAATAGAGTTTGGCTTCTTCAGCGGGTCCGCCCCAAGTCTCGGAGGAGGTCAAATCGGCGATATGGGTCTCATAAACGGTGAGGGCTTTGCGGTCAGTTTGATGTGGCCTAACCTCATTCCAGCCGTCTGGGTTGGTCTTATCCATATCGATGATCATGCCACGTAAACCGTTGACGCCCGCGGATTTGGCATAGGGGTCAACGACCTCAACGTCTTTGTTAAGATAGTTATTCACGCGATACGTGTAGTATTTTCCGTTCAAATCGCCTTCGACGGAAACGCTCCAAACACCCTTCTCGCCCTTTTCCATCGCGACGACTTTAGTTGGGGTGTCACTTCCTGGGTGGGCTTCGGAATTTAGGGAAGCAGGAGTGCCTGTATCATATAGGCAAAGGCTGATGGACTTAGAGGCTGGGCTCCAGACCTTGAAGGTGGTCTTCGCGGCAGTATAGACGGCTCCTAAATCATTTCCATCATAATAATAGAGAGCATCGAAACCTTCGTCTTCATATAGGCCGATCATCGAAACGTTTTGGCTGATGACGTAATCGTTTTCGAAGGTGACCTTCGCGGTATAACCTTCATCGATCGCGGGGGCTTCATCAAGAGCGATTTCCGCCTTGGTAACCCCTTCAAAAGCGGCTTCTTTGACCTTTTCGGTGCCCTTATAGAGTTCGACTTTATAGATTTTTCCGCTTCCCGCGTTAGCCACGAATTTGTCCATCGAGGCGAAAGCGCAGGTCGAAAGATAAGAGGTGTTGGTTGGGTATTCGGTATAGATACTAGAAATCCCGGTATATAGCCACACCTCGTAATTGCCTTTGCTATCCGCGACCAATTCATCGAGAACTAGATAGCGGTCTTCTTCGACGTCTTTGGAGGTCCAGTTGCCTTGTTTGACGATTAAGCCAATCTCTAACCCAGCGGTCTTTTCGCCAAATGTCGCGACTGGTTCAACGCAGATTCCGCCATATTCATCGAGGTAATCAAAGGTATAATCCGCGCCGGAACCGCCCTTTGGCCATAGCCATAGCTTCCAATCCTTATAATCCTTGTCGTCGCGGTGATAATGGATGATCAAGGACTTGGAGATGGAATCGCGGTCATATTCTTGGGCAGAGGTATCCGGAGTGGTAGCGGAAGTGGGGTTTTCTTCCGTTTTAGTTGATGGGGCGGTTGATTCGCTTTGGTTCCCGCCTCCTCCGCATGAAAGAAGAAGGAAGAAAGAAGCGCTAAGAATCAAAGGTAGACTTTTCTTCATGTATAAACTCCTTTTTAGAGAGAAAAGGGCCGTCCCCTAAAGGAAACGGCCCAATTATCGTAATGATTATTGTCCAGCTTCGGCCGCTTTTTCCTCGGCTTCTTTGAACTTGTCGCTAACGGCAAGCCCGACGCCTACGGAAGCAAGGGCCAAAATGGATGAGACGTAGGAAATGACGGCGCAAACGGTGTAGGAAACGTTGATACCCGCTTGCTGGGCGCGAAGTTGTTCCAATTCAGGATCTCCGGCGCTTAAGCCCGCGATCTGTACGTTAAGGGCGTTGAAAGTGGCTTTGAACGAGTCGCCGACCACGAAGAACGTGATGAATAACGCGATAAAGAGGGCGACGCAGGCAAACATGACAATCGTTGCAATTTTCGATTTCTTCATGTTGATTGCCTCCGTTTAGCTAGCCATCGACGCTTCCGCTTCCTCACCAGGACCGTATAGAAGGTTGGTCTTGAGTTTTCCCGCATCGGCGGTGAAGAAATGCATGACCTTTCCTTCCGCACCAAGGTAGATTTCCTTGCCCGGAATGAGTTCGGCGCGTTGCTGCTCCGTGAGATTGACGGTTGGGATGCGAACGATGAGTTTCTTCCTTCCGCCAGCGAGGAATTCCTTGTCTTCGGCATAAGCCGGATTCTTGGCTTCTTCTTCGCTTAATGAACCAAAGGTTCCTTCAGGAACTTCTGGGGTAAGAACGTGGAGATGGAGCTCGGAGCCCATCATTTCGTTGACTTGGATCTCGCAGGGGATAAGTCCTTCGGCCGGTTTGTCGGAGAAGGTCATATGCTCTGGACGGACGCCAAGGAGAACGGTGCGGGAATCGATACCCTTATCGGCAAGTTCTTTGGCTTTTTCACCCTTGATTGGGAGTTTTCCACCGAAGGCCTCGACATAATACTCGCCGCCTTTGCGTTCGAGTCTAGCGAGGAAGGTGTTCATCTTCGGGGCACCGATGAATTCGGCGACGAAGAGGTTACCTGGACGGTCGAAGACCTCAACAGGAGTACCGACTTGCATGATGAAGCCGTCTTTCATGATGACGATCCTATCGCCGAGGGTCATAGCTTCAGTCTGGTCATGGGTGACGTAGATGAAGGTGGTTTGGATCCTCTTGCGGAGAAGGATGATCTCGGCACGCATCTGGTTACGGAGTTTGGCGTCGAGGTTCGAAAGTGGCTCGTCCATGCAGAAGACCTTGGAGTCACGGACCATGGCGCGACCGATCGCGACACGCTGACGCTGACCACCGGAGAGGTTCTTCGGCTTACGGGTGAGGTATTGGGTGATGCCGAGGATCTTCGCGGCTTCGGTAACACGCTGATAGATCTCGTCATTGCTCATCTTTGGATGCTTCAACAAACGAAGCGGGAAGGCCATGTTCTCATAAACCGTGAGGTGTGGATAGAGAGCATAGTTCTGGAAGACCATCGAGACGTTGCGGTCTTTTGGTTGGAGGTCGTTGACGACGACGCCATCGATCTCGACCGTACCTTCGGAGATGTCCTCAAGACCGGCGATCATACGGAGGGTTGTGGATTTACCGCAGCCGGAAGGACCAACGAAGACGATGAATTCCTTATCTTTGATGGAGAGGTTGAAGTCATGGACGGCAACAACGCCGCCATTGTAGATTTTCTTTACGTTTTTTAAGACAACAGTAGCCATTGGTAAGCTCCTTTCTTTGATTAACCTTTAACGGCACCGCCCGTGACGCCTTCAACGTAGTAACGCTGGAGCATCAAGAACAACGTGATGACTGGGATAGAGACGACTACGCCACCAGCGCAGAAATGCGTGTAGTGGTAAGGAATCTGTTCCTTGGTGAGCCACTGGAATAAACCGACGGCCACGTTATAGCCTTGCGGGTTGCCGAAGGCGATATAGGAAGCGAATACGTAGTCACCCCACGGACCCATGAAGGCGGTGAGGAGGGCGTAGATGACGATTGGCTTAGCAAGGGGGAGGATAACCTTAACGAATACCTGGGCCCTTGTCGCGCCGTCGATCATCGCGGCCTCGTCAAGAGATTTGGAAACGGTGTCGAAGAAGCCTTTGATGACATAGTAGCCCATACCGGAGGAGGCGATACCGACGATGATTAAGCCGGGGACCGCATTCGCTTGGGTAAGGCCAAGGTCCTTCAAGACGTTATAGAGAATGATCATCGTGAGGAAGCCAGGGAACATGCCCAAGATGAGCATGAGGTTCATGAGTTTCTTCCTCATTTTGAAGCGGAAGCGCGAGAGGACATAAGCCATCGCAAGTTGCATGGCGGTTTGTCCGATACATAGTGCTAACGCGATGATGAAGGTGTTGAAGTACCACCTATTGAAGTCCGCTTTCGCGGAGAATAGGTAGACGTAGTTATCAAATCCGAATTTGGCAGGGATGATTCTCGCGCTCCAGCCGGGGTCCGCAGTTTCGAATGACTGAAGGACAAGGAAGACGAATGGCGTGATCCAGATGATGGAGATCAACACGAGTCCGATATAGGAGAACGTGTTGCCGATACGGCGACGGGCCTTTAGACCCATGCCGTGTTTTTGGTTGCCTCTTTCTAACTTTTCCATTGGGGATTCTTGGTTCTTATTGTTTTCCATAATCCATTACCTCCTCAGGAGAAGTCTTCCTCATTCCTCGTGGAAGGAATGATGTTATAGACAACGACGGAAATGAGCGCGACCACCAAGAAGACCATGATACCGATAACTGAGGCAAGCGCGTAGTTGCTGTCGTCGACGGTCATGCTGTAAAGCCAGGTGATGAGCAAGTTGGATTGACCGGCGGACTGGTAGAGACGTCCGGTTTTCGGACCGCCGCCAGTCAATAAGTAGATAACGTTGAAGTTATTCATGTTACCCGTGAAGGACGTTAACAGGTACGGGCCCGTTACGAACAACATATAAGGTAAGGTAATCTTCATATATTGCTGCATGGGGTTCGCACCGTCGATCTTCGCGGATTCGTAAAGGTCGGCAGGGATGTTCATCAAGATACCGGTGACCATCAACATGAGATATGGGATACCAATCCAGATGTTGATGACGATGACGGTGATTTTGGCCCACATCGGGTCGGTCCAGAACGGGAGAGGCCTATCAATCCAGCCCCAACTCTTAAGGGCTTCGTTGACGATACCGTTCTCACCGAACATCTTGGAGATGTAAAGCAAGGAGATGAATTGCGGGATCGTAACGGTCAAGACGAGGATAGTGCGCCACCCCTTCTTGAATTTGATGCCTTTCTTGTTGATAAGAAGGGCAACCAACATACCGAGGAAGTAGTTGGTGAAGGTCGCGAAGAACGCCCAGATGAGGGTCCAAACGAGGATCTCACCAAACGTCGCCGCGAAGCTTGTGCTACCGCTGGTCCAGTTGAATAACTGACCGAAGTTATCGAAACCAACCCAGTTAAATAATTTGTATGGGGGCGCGTGATTGACGTCGTAGTTGGTAAAGGCGACGAGAATCATGAAGACGATCGGCATAATCGTGAAAACGATGATACCGATGGTTGGAAGCGAAAGGAGGGTCTTGTAGAACTCGCGGTCGACGAGGGCGCGTAAATCGTCCTTCGCATAGCGGAGTTTCTTATTCTCCTCATCAATCTTCTCATTGACGCGGCATTGCTTGATATTGAGATACCAAGTGTAGAGCAAGGCGACGATGAAGAAGAGGGTCAAAACGCCATAAAGCAAGATTTTAAAGGAGTTGTCACCTTCAACAATAGTGGCCCAACCCTCCTCGCTTTCGACCTCTTCTGTCGGCCTCGTGCCTAAGGAGAAGAGCATTCCAAACCAATAGCCTCCGGCGAAGACCATATAGAAGACGAATGCTACTTCGAATAAAAGGAAAATGCACCCACGCATGATCTGCTTATGGGCGAAGTTCCCGGTTCCCATGATGAGGTATGATAGTTTTGTCCACCATTTCCCGTGGACAAAAGTAAGAACCAAATCACGGAAGAATCGGCCAATTCCGAAGAAGGCCTTTTTAAAGAACAATCCAATCGAGACGAACAAATGCACGAATCGACCGGGGAGACGACGGAAGAAGTTAACGAAGTTGCGTCCGAATTTTTGGAACGGGTTCAATCGTAGCGCTTCAATGTCGGCCTCGGTAGGGACCATTGCCATGATTCTCTTCCTTTCTGCAACAATGTGCTTTTATGCAAAGCGGGCCAGCCAGCTAACTGGCCAGCCCGCGTTACGCCAACTAAATTATCTTGAGGCTGGCGGATTTTGATTGAAAGTTATTTTTCATCGGAGCCTTTGAGCTCTTCGATGGCAGCGGCGTAGACAGTGAGGAGTCTCTTGTAATCCGCGTCAGCTGGATCTCCATTCTTGCGGAGGTCGATGGCATCTTTTGGAAGAGCACCGGCGAGGTCCCACCATTTCTTCGGGAATTGACCCTGTGGCTTGGAGTAGACGTTTTGAGCGGCAAGAGCAGCGATCTGAGGAGCGGCTTTGACAGCGTCAGAGGCGGCGACTTTCTTGTTGGATGGACCCCACTGGAGTTTCTCGAAGCGTTCGGCTTGTCCAGCTTCACCGGTGAGATAGTCGGCGATAGCATAGAGGAGCTTCACTTTCTTTTCGTCGGTCTGTGGCTTGACGCCAACGAACTTCATACCGGAGAAGGAACCGGTGTGGATCTTTTGATCGCCAACGGTGAAGGTTGGGAGCTCGACGCAGCGGAGGTCGTCACCCCATTTTTCCTTCATGGCTTTGAAGTCCCAAGTACCAGAGACGAGTGCGGCGCAGTTAGCACCGATTCCGCCAGCGGTGGAGTTGTCGACGACGGCAGAGGAGCCGAAGATGGTGGCCATGGCCTTTAAAGCCTTGACGCCATTGTCGGAATTATAGGTATCGGTGTAGTCGGTGAAGACACCATCTTTATCGGTTTCCCAAACGGAATCGCAGCCAGTGGCATAGAAGAATCCGAAATTATACCAAGCGGAGGTATAATTGAAGTCGATTTCGAGTTTGTCGGCTTCGGCTTTGGCGATGATCTTTTCCCATTCCTTGACATCGTTTTCACCGAGCTTGGAGGCATTGTAATAGAGGTAGTAGCCGTTATCGGAAGTGCATGGGAAGGCATAGACCTTATCACCAAGGCTCGCGGCTTTGACAGCGACTTCGCCGTTGTTGTTGATGATGTTCTCTTTGTATTTTCCACCGATGGAGGAGAGAGCCTGAGCGGTACGGAGGCTGGCGAGCTGGTCCTGAGCGAAGAAGTAGATGTCGGCACCGGCGGTGACGTCAGTGGTCATCTTGCTGGAAGCATCACCTTCACCAACTGGGGCAACGGTGAGTTTGACTTTCTGGTCAAGCCCGGCGTCCTTAAGGAACTTCGCGACTTGGGAGGTGGTGAGAGCCTGGGCGGCTTCAGCGCACCAAACGAGGATGTCACCTTCGTAGTCGAAGGTTTCGGCGGGGGCACCGCCACCGCAGCTGCTAAGAGCAAAAAGCGCAGACGCGGCAAGAAGCAATGTTGCTTTTTTCATGAATTATTTTTTCTCCTTTTTCTTTTTTGGTGGGCAAAGGAATCATGACGATCTCGCATGCCCACTTTTTAATTCATTACTGTAATTTTAAACCGCGTATTTAACCAAAACAATAGTTTTTTGTAAGCGCTTGCAATAACGAAAACCACGATTGAATCGATATTCCGTCAATGCAAAAAGCCACCTTATCAGGGAAAATGAGGTCGCTTTTTCCGTGTGCTTTAAAAGGTGGCTTTTTAATAGATATTCGGATTTTTCTTATGATTTTGCCAAAACAACCAAAGCGCCAGGCTCAAGGAAAAGGGTGCCGCTTTTGGCGGTGGATTTCCCGCTGACAGATAGTTCTGCCACCGGTTTATAACCTTCTAGATGGGCAAAATTATATTGGTAGGATTTCGTAGTGGATGGATTGATAACGAGATAAATCTCGGAAGTCTCCGTTTTCTTGGAGATGACGGCGATAACCGTATCGTCCTCCATCTCTTTTTCGTCAATCAAAGCGGTGGTTCCGCGAGCGATTTCCGGGAATTGCTTCCTTAAGAGATTGACCTTTTTGACATGGGAGACGATGGAATCGGGATCAGCGAGCTGTGCTTTGACGGTTCCGTAAGGGTAGGTTGCTTCCTTATCGTAGGTGCATGATCCTGGCGGATCGTTCGTGACATAGGAATCGCCCCATTCGACATGAAGCCTCTTGTCTGGGTCTTCGTTGCCGTTAATTGGAACGGATTGCCCAGTCTCGTCCCCATAATAATTAAAGATAGCTCCAGGGAGGATGCCCAAAAGGGTATGCCCGAACTTCGCGGCAAGGGCGTTGCTTCTACCTCCGGTTGGACCAACCAGGCGGACCGTGTCATGATTTCCGATGAAATTCGCGGGGATTCCATTAGAAGCGGTCTTCCATTGTTGGGACATGCCTTTGGCGAGTTTGGACGCATCACGGGCAAGTATTGCTGAAGGAATGGAATATAGTTCCGCCGCGGATTGATTCATGAAATTGAAGAAGGAGTCGACCCCAGAATCCTGATATGTACGGTTTTCCGAGGAATTGCCTGACCAACTGCCTTCCCCAACGAGATAGCAATCGTCATTGATGGCCTTGCATTCGTTGTTTAACCAGGTCATGAATTCAAGATTCTTATCCTTGCTGGAAGTGAAATAGGAGGTAACCGCGTCAAGGCGGAAGCCATCGACGTTATGATCGCCTAGCCAGAATTGGAATATACGTTTCAGCTCATTTGCGAGATTTCCATCAGGATTATCGAGGACATCCTGCAAATTTAAGTCCGGCATGCCCGACCAGAATTGGCCTTCATAGGCATATTTGCTGGAGCCTGGAACGGAATGCCAAGCGCCTCCCGCTGACCTTTCTTGGATGTTATAGAAGGAATAATAGTAATTGGAGGTATCCTCATCGACCCAGGCTTGGCAGCATTTCTTAAACCATTCATGGGAATTAGAGGTATGGTTGACCGCCAAATCGAGGATGACCTTGATGCCTTTTTCATGGGCTTTGGTCACCAAGGAATCAAAATCCTCGAGGTTGCCGAATTGCGGATCGATGTTGAAATAATCGGTCGCGTCATATTTATGATATGTGGGCGAAGGGAAGATTGGGGTCATCCAAATGCCCGTGTAATTCAAATCGGCAAGGTAACCGAGTTTATCCTCAACGCCTTTCAAATCACCAATCCTATCACCGTTGGAATCGGCGAATGAATAGGGAACTAGTTCATAGAACGCCTGATAGTTATCATCCTTTTCCCTAAGCGGTAAGTCGTCACTTCCGATTGGATCACCGGATGTCGGGGCGCTTCCTCCGCAAGCGGATAAGGAAAGGACAAGTAAGAAGGGGAAACAAAATATTCTTTCACGTTTCATGTGTTTTACCTCGCCTTCCATTATAACTTTTTGGAGCCTTATTAAAAAAGTGCGAAATATCCCTTAACAAATCAAAAAAAGGTCTAAGGTTTGAATCAGAGGAAGGCATACCTAAACATGAAAAGAAACCTTGTGCCAACCACCTTTATGGAACTTTTGCAACGCCTCGTTTAAGCGGTTTTAACCTTGATAGCTTTTCCTTTTTGTTCGTGGTTTTAGGAATACCCGCAGAATTGTTATGACGCTTTCTTAAGAAAGTGTATTGTCTTTTTCCTGTTTTGACCGCAAACTTTTTTCCGCTGGAAAAATCAGCAGGAGAAAAAGATGCTATTTGGCAAGCACATCAACAAATATTACGCCAAATATTGGTATTTCTTCCTTTTGGGAGTCATTTTCCTTGTCCTTGTTGATTTGGTCCAGACGATGATCCCTAGGTTCCTCGGTGAAATCATCGATAACGACAATGAGCTTATCGCGGATTTGAATAAACTTGGTCCGACCGTGGGCTGGATTTTGGGTTGCGCGGGAATTATGTTCATCGGTCGCTTTGTTTGGAGGGTCGCGATTTTCCGCGCTTCCACGGGTATTTCCGCCAACATCCGCAGCGAGATGTTCGATAAGGCCGAAAAGCTATCGGCCTCCTATTATCACGAGAACAAAGTCGGGAACATCATGAACTGGTTCACGAGCGATATCGACGAGATCAGCGAATTCTTCGGCTGGGGGACCGTCATGATCGTCGACGCCCTCTTCCTTTCCGTCTCGGTTTTGATTTCGATGTTCAACCTCAACGTTTGGTTGACCCTTGTCAGTTTGGTTCCGATTCTCCTCATTGTCTTATGGGGCGCGATTGGCGACAAATTCTGGACGAAGATGTGGGGAGAAAGACAAAAGGAATTCGACGCCCTCTATGATTTTGCGAACGAGAACTTCACCGGGATCCGCGTCATCAAATCCTTCAATAAGCAGATTAAGGAGATTCGGGCCTTTGCTAGGGTCGCTAAGCGCAACGAGGAAGTTAACGTCAAATTCGCGAGGATGTATCTCCTATTTGACGCTTTCATCGAAGTCATTCTTTTCCTCCAGATGGCCTTCCTTTTAGGTTTCGGGGGCTATTTCATTTATTCCTTCGTAACGGGTAACCCCGTCATCATCTTTGGGAACGAAATCCATTTGACCGTTGGTGAACTCGTCCGTTTCGCGGGCTATGTCGATTTGATCATCTGGCCGATGATCGCCTTAGGCCAAATCATCTCCATGAGGAGTAGGGCCAAGGCCTCCTTGAAACGTATTTCCGAGTTCCTCGATGCCCCGCTTGACGTCAAAAACCCGGAAAACGGGTATGTTTTATCTGACGTCAAAGGTCGTATTGAGTTCCGTGATTTTTCCTTTACCTACCCAACCTCCAAAACCCCGTCTTTGGAAAACCTTAACCTCGTCATAGAGGAAGGGAGCCATGTTGGGATAGTCGGTAAAGTCGGCTGCGGGAAGACCACCTTGGTCAATTCCTTGTTCAGGCTTTATAACGTTGAGGAAGGGCATCTATTTATCGATGGCCATGACATCATGGGAATCGATATTCCTTCCTTAAGGAACGCCCTTGCCTATGGCCCACAGGATAATTTCCTCTATAGCGATAAAATCGAGAACAACATCGCCTTCTCCGGCGATAAGGATATGGAAAAAGTCAAGGAAGCCGCGGAATTCGCGGACGTTGCCTCCAATATCGAGGGCTTCGAGAAAGGTTATGAAACCGTCTCGGGCGAAAGGGGAGTCACCCTTTTCCGCGGTCGATTTGAAGACCGAGGAAACGATTCTCCATAACATCATGACGATGCGTAAGGGTCGGACCACGATCCTTATCGCTTCGCGCGTTTCCACCGTCATGAAGATGGATAAGATCATCGTCCTTGACGAAGGTCGCCTCGCCGCTTATGGAAACCACGATGAATTGATGAAGACATCCCCTTTATATGAGAGGATGGTCTATCTCCAAGAACTTGAGAAAGAAGTGAAAGGAGGTGATTCCAATGGATGATGAAAAGGAACGTCTTTCCGGCGATAGGAAGATGAAACTAGGGGAAATCCTCCGTCATTCCTGGCCTTACATCAAAAAAGAGAAGTGGGCCATCATTTTGGCATTGTTCCTAATCCTTCTTAACGTCGCCATCCATATAGTCTTGCCTCTTATCACCAGCCGTTATGTCGATATCCTCAAAAATGACATTGACCATGTCACGGTCAGGATGATTGTCTCTATCGCAATCGGCTATGGCTCTTTGGCCGTTGCGGGCGAAATCATTAGATACGTGCAGTCGATTACGTTAGCAAAAGCCGGTCAAAGGATTGTCTACAAGATGAGGATGGATATCTTTGAGCATATCGAGAACATGTCCCTTAACCAGTTCAACCAGATGCCGGTTGGTTCTTTGGTGACCCGCGTTGCCAATTACACTTCCGCGGTTAGTGAGCTTTTCACCAGCGTCCTCGTCAGCCTTATCTCTAACGCGATGACGATAATTGGGGTCATGGTCGTCATGTTCGTCATCTCTTGGAAGCTATCCTTATATCTTCTTATCTTCGCGATCGTCGCGGGAGTCAGTTCGTTCTTCTTCTGGAGGATTGTCGGCAAGATATTCCATAAGGAAAGAGGGGCCATCTCCGATTTGAATACCTTCCTATCGGAAAACCTCTCGGGTATGCGCCTTACCCAAATCTTCAACGCCGAGAAACGGAAGAAGGAGGAGTTCGAGGTCAAGAACAAGAACATCCGCAAGGCCAATTACCAAGTCGTCTTGGCTTTTGCCATATACCGCCCGTTCATCACCTTCCTCTATTATGGGTCGCTTGCCTTGACTTTCTTCGTCGGTTTATCGATAGCCCTAAGTTCCGCGGAGATAGTTGCTTTCTACCTCTATTTGTCGCAGTTCTTTAACCCAATTCAGAATATCGCGGACCAAATCAACCAGGTTCAACGCGCCGTCACGGCCGCGGAAAGGTTATATAGCTTACTAGACGTCCCTCCTGAAGTCGTCGATAAGGAAGATGCAATCGAGATCGACCATTTCGAAGGGAAGATTGAATTCCGTAACGTTTGGTTTGCCTACGAGAAGGAGAATTGGATCCTTAAGGACGTTTCCTTCGTGGTCAATCCCAAGGAAACCGTGGCTTTCGTTGGGGCGACAGGCGCCGGCAAGACCACGATCCTTTCCTTGATCGTTAGAAATTATGAAATCCAAAAGGGCCAAATCCTCATAGACGATATCGATATCACCAAAATAAAAATCAGTTCATTGCATAAGGCCATAGGCCAAATGCTGCAGGATGTCTTCCTTTTCTCTGGCTCCATTAGGACCAACCTTACCCTCCATGACGATTCCTTCACCGATGAGGAGGTCGAAGCCGCTTCCAAATACGTCAACGCGAATTCCTTTATCGATAAACTCCCGAATAAATATGAGGAGGAAATCATCGAAAGGGGCGAGAACCTATCAAGCGGTCAACGTCAGCTTCTTTCCTTTGCTAGAACTATCCTCCATAAACCGGAGATCCTTATCCTCGATGAAGCGACTGCCAATATCGATACCGAGACCGAATTATTGATACAGGACTCCCTCGAACGCATCAAAAACATCGGGACGATGCTCGTGGTCGCCCACCGTCTCTCCACCATTCAACACGCGGATAATATCATCGTGCTCCAAAATGGGGAAATCCTTGAACAGGGAACCCATCAGGAACTACTCAAAAAGAAGGGCCATTATTACAAACTCTATGAGCTCCAATATGCGGGGCAAGAGGATTAAGCGTTATCCCAAATACGGTGCGCGTATTCCGGGTGATCGATAAATGGGTTGCGGTTAAGCTGGATTTTCGCAATCTCCTCGTTACGGATGATTTCCTTATCGGAAACGGGGTCTTCATCGGACCAGCGTAAATACAAATCGATGGCCCAAGATGATAATCCCGGGAATGATTGCTTATCAAAACAAGCATAAGATTTCCATTTGGGGAGGTTTTCCTCATAACGGGTGACCATGTAGAAGTAGATTCTCGCGAAATCGCCTTTGTATTGGTCTGGAACCTCGCAGGCGCTTCCGCTATAACCTTGGACGGTCGAAGTCCCGATTTTGGTTCCGTTTGTTGAGGTATAGGTGACGTTATTTACTTCTGCGTGAGGCAGATTCCCCCTCTTGTTATTGACGTACGCGTCGGTTGGCAAAAGGTGATGGAGGTCGGATTTCATCGGGGACCCCTCGCTAAATACGCTTTGGGGGATGGTGTGTTCGCGGTTGAACATCTGCCCTTCGGCGTTGTAATTCGATTTGCCAGGCGCGCCTTGATGGTCGGTGGTTGGGTCGAAGCGATAGGCGGAATACATGTCGATGATTTTGTTGTCCGCGTCGACATCGGTTGTCTGATAGGCCGTATAGGCGTAGTCATAGCCTTTGTTGGTGTGGCCATCTATTAGGTGGCATAACTCGGTTTTTAGTTCTTTTCCCGATGTATTCGCCCCGATATCCTCATAATATGAGGTTGTATCCGTTGGATCTATTGGAGGAAGGGTTATGTCTCCTGTTCCGGTTTCGATCGTTCCGGAAGAGGAGGATGCGTCCTCGCTAGGAGGAAGGATTTCGATATCGGAAGAAGAATAGACAAGGGATATCGATTTGATATAGGCAGCGGAACTTCCCGCGGTCAAACGGAAATGGGTATAGCCCGAAGGTACCCCAAGGGTTTCATTGCTTTTTAAGGCGGTAGAGAGGGTATAGGAATCGTTTTGTCCTTTGGTGACCTCGAGTTTCATGTTGCCAGAACTAGACAAGGTAACAGTAATCGCCTTAAGCTCGCCTAAGGATGAAATCGAATACAGGACCCCTTCGTTTTTCTTCATTTGGGCATATCCATAACTGCTATTCGTGGACCCCATGCACATCTTATAACCGATTTTGAATGGGTTTCCGTTATCGTCTTTTCCCGAGTCGTTGACGGTCTCACTTGATGAATATGATCCGCTTATCTTTCCGTTATTCTCATCGAGGATGAATTCATGATAATACTCTTCAACCGGTTCCTCGGTAGATTCCTCTATCGGCTCTTCCGAAGAAGTTTCGATAGGTTCTTCCCCACTGGATTCGATAGGGGAATCCTCGCTTGTTTCAATCGAAGATT